>NZ_AQXV01000036.1:0-28984 GCF_000376965.1 Methanothermococcus thermolithotrophicus DSM 2095
AAATGCGGTTAAAATAGCCTTATTTTTATCAAAAAAGTAAAGCGCAGGGGAAGGGATTTGAACCCTTGCGGAGCAAAGCTCCACCGGATTTCAAGTCCGGCGCCTTTGTCCAGGCTCGACCACCCCTGCTCAGAACATACTTATAGAAGTAATAAGTAGTATATATACTTTACGCTTTAGTTTTCAGAAGTTTAATATATAATTAGATCAATCAGATATTAATCTCAAAAACGAATTATGAAATACTCTGGTGAGCTCTATGAAAAATATAGGAATAGGATTATTTGGAGATTTTGAAGATGCTGGAAAGAACCTTGGAAAAAAAGGTACATCAACAGATATAACCCTTTACAACTACAAAAAAGATGATGATTCAGTATTTTTTGTTGAACCTACGAGGTATCCTGAAAGGATTCATCCATTGATCTATGCAATAAATATGGCCGATTATGCCCTTGTATTTGTAGATGAGATAAAACCAGAACTTGGGGAAACTCTTTTAGCCTTGGATATGCTCGAAGTCAAAGAAGGTGCTTTTGTAGTTGGAGAATACGTTGATGTTGAACAGTTGAAAGCAATAATTTCAAAAACTTCAATGAAAGACTTTGAATTTATGGAAAAAGATTATATTCAGATAAGGGAAAAGATGATGGAGCTTCCACTAAAGGAAGGAGATACAAGTTTTGTAAAAATCCCTATAGACCATTTTTTCACAGTTAGAAGTGTTGGAACAGTTATTTTAGGTAAGGTTGAAAAAGGAGACTCAGTTAAAATCCATGACAACCTTAGAATATATCCAACTGAAAAAAAGGCAATGGTAAGAAGTATCCAGGTAAACGACAAAGATGTTAAAGAGGCAGGTTTTAATTCAAGGGTCGGATTGGCATTAAAAGGAACTAATACGGAAGAATTAGAAAGGGGGATGATTCTCTCAAATGGGGAGTTAAATGTTTCAGATGAAATCGAGCTCGAAATGAAGTGGAACCCTTATTCAAACAAGGAGATAAAAGTAGGTGAAGGCTACCAGATAATATGTGGTTTACAGTCTGTAAGTAGTAAAGTAGTCGAAAAAGAAGGGGATAAAATCAAACTGAAACTAATAAAACCAATTGCCTATGAAAACGGTGAAAAAGCCGTTCTTTTAGATGGCAGTGCAAAAATAAGGATATTGGGTGTAGCTACACTCTAATATTCGATTATCTTATTTTTGATGAAAAATCAGTAAAATTCCCATGGTTGTAAGATTATGGATTGATAAAATACAGATTTGAAATTTTTTTAAGCTCCCATGCAATAACCTTTTTTAAATACTTTTTAGCTTCAGAATAGTGAAACGGAGATGGGAAAACCTGCGTTGCAGATTATTTACGTCCCAATCCTTATGGGTTCTGAAAGGTCTTTTATAAGTTGTATAACAGCGTATGCCGCCAATGCAGATGTTTTTGGATTATCCTTACATGGATAGTTTTCAACTGTGGTTCTTACGGTGCCAATAGAACCTCTTACAAAAATTTCATGCATATTAACTGTGGCATTTGGGTCTGCAACTATCTTTACCTTTGCAGGAAAATTAGATGCCAGTGAAAGAATAACGGAAACATTAATGTTCATCGGGAAATTGTTAATTGCGTCAAAAACATCTCCTTCAAAAACTACGGTAGGTTCTTTAATGTTTTCAAAATCGATTCCTTGGTTTTTAAGAGCATCTTTTAAACCTTCAACAGGTTTTGTCGTAGTTAAAACTACTTCTTTGATTTTACCAAGGGATGCTGATTTAATTGCATCAATTCCTGCAATGGCTCCTGAAGGTATGTATATTCTTTTCTGCTTTTCTTCTGCAAGATTTCGGAGTTTTATGTACAATTCTTTGTCCACAAAGGCACCTACGCTCATTACAATGACGTCTTTTCCATGGTTCAAGGATTTTTCTACAACATCCTCAACTGCCTTAACTGATGCAGATTCTACCACTATATCTATGTCCTTTTTTACTAATTCATCCACTGAGTTACAAACTTCTGCACCAGATACTTCTGCTAGAAATTCTGATTTGTCCAGATTTTTATCGTAAACTGCCAATATTTTTGAATTTGTTAGTTTTTTAGAAATCACTGCTTTTGTAATCAGTGTGGCTATTGTTCCGCATCCTACTATTCCAATTTTTAACATTAGCATCACTTTAAGGTTTATTGCTGAGGATAGTTTTCTCTCTTTACTGGAGGTTTTATTAATATGATGTTTCCTATTGCTGTGACTAAGTTGTAAGGTAAGACTATTTTTTTAGATGGGTCTTCTATCAATTCCCTTAAACAACCGTCAAAGACATCTGATACCACTATACCACTAACTGATGACTTTTCAGTGTCGATCATTGCATCATAGACTTTTCCAACATATATGGCATCTGTTGTGTATATTTTTTTCTCCAACAAATCACTAATTTTAATCGCCATAATATACCTCCCAGTGCATTTTAATCATTGATATTATGGATTATTTAGTATTAAAATATTTTTAATTTACTTTTTTATTTTAGATTAGTAATTATGTTATTTATGGAAAAAGCTATTACTTGTTTAACCATAAATGCTAGGGAATACAATGAATATGGAAAAAATTCTAAAATATACATAATAAAATGATTGTAAAAATTTTAAGGAAAATTGGTAACTTAAAAGAAGTTTTTTATTAAAATTCCCTCTCAGTGGAGAACTTAACTTCTTCATCATCTCCAAATAACTTATTGATCATCCAATCTACATCGAATTCCTGTAAATCGCCGTATCTCTGACCGACCCCCATAAATAGAACAGGTTTTCCTATTGAATAAGCTATGGATAATGCAGCTCCTCCTTTTGCGTCTGCATCCACTTTTGTTAATATTGCACCATCAACATTTACAGCTCTGTTGAATTCTTCAGCCTGGGTTATGGCATCGTTTCCAGCAAGGGAATCTCCTACAAATATTGTTAAATCTGGTTTTGTTACCCTTACAACTTTTCTAATCTCATCCATTAGGTTGATGTTTGTAGCCTGCCTTCCTGCAGTGTCGGCTAAAACAACGTTAATACCTCTTGCCTTGGCGTGCTGTATTGCATCGTATATTACAGCTGCACTGTCTGCACCTTTTTGATGTTTTATAACTTTAACTCCAACATTTTTCCCATGTTCTTCTAACTGTTCAATTGCACCTGCTCTAAATGTATCACCTGCAGCTAAAACTACTGAATACCCTTTTTCTTTTAATTTGTAAGCAAGCTTGGCTATTGAGGTAGTTTTTCCAGTTCCGTTTATTCCGACAAATACAAAAACAGCAGGTTCATTTAATTTTTTCTTTTCCTCTATTATATCGTATATGTTAATGGATTTTTGAGATAATATACCTCTTATAGCATTTTTCAAAGCATTTATTGTAATCTCTTCAGGGTCATCCTTTGCAGAGATTTTTGTACCTACCAACTGTTCTTTTAAAGATTCTATAATTTTTTCAACAACTTCATAGGCCACATCAGCTTCTAAGAGCTCGAGCTCCATTTCATCTAAAACTTCTTCTATATCGTCTTCAGTTAGTACAACATCTTTTCCAAGGACCTTTTTAATGGTTTTTGTAATTTTAAACCTATCAAGAAAACCTACTTTTTTATTTTCTTTTTTCTTTTCCTCGGTTTTAGGTTCAGTTCCTGGCCCAGATTCTGTTTCAGTTTTAATTATTTGTTTAGTTTCATATGGTTCGGTTTTAGATTCAACGGGGGTCGATTTTAATTCTTCCTTGGGAGGAGCCTCTTTTGTAACATCTGGTTTTTTTTCAGCTTTACCCTTTGAATATATTTTTTCAGTTATTTTTGACACAGTTTTACTCAATTTTTCCTTTAAACTTCCAAACATAATACCACCATAATAAACATAAGTTTAACATTATCCATAAGTCAATTCTGATACATATATCATAATGGCGTGGGTTGTTATATTATTTTCTTTTACTGTTATGCATGGTATTGACACAAATTCACACAAAACCGAAAAATTTATATAGAACCTCAAAGTAACAATAAAGCAATGATAATAATAATGAGGTGGGTGATATCATGTTCGGAAGAGATCCTTTCTCAGAAATAGAAAAAATGATGATGGAAGTATTTTCAACCGCTGCACCTATGAGTAGAATGACATATAAAATGGGTTCAACAGGCGGTATGGGTGTAGAAATCTCAGGTAAGGGATACTTGCCTATAACATTAATCGAAGGCGATGACACTATAAAAGTTATGGCAATGCTTCCAGGAGTAAATAAAGAAGATATTGTAATTAATGCAATTGGAGACACGCTTGAATTGAGGGCAAAAAGAGCTCCAATGATGGTAACAGAATCTGAAAGAGTTATATATTCTGAAATTCCAGAAGACGAAGAAATATACAGGACAATAAAACTTCCAACACCAGTTAAAGAAAGCAATTCCTCTGCTAAATTCGAAAATGGTATGCTTATAATATCACTTCCTAAGGCAGAGACATCAGTTAAAAAAGAAATCAACATTGAATAAATTGATGATTAATTAATTTGTCACATATTACAAAGATCATCGAAACTTTGGATCAACATTTTCCAAAGGTTGGGATGTATCTTTTCTAAATGTTGGGGGAGGGTAAGTTAAATATTAATAATTATTTTTTTATTTTTGTTAATAGTTTCTATTTTACGTATGTATTAACCGTAATGTATATACTATAGTCGTTCTGCGAATATTGTCATAAACAATTTATATTAAATTTCAATTTAGAAGTATTATAATCTAAGTAATTCAAATTAAAAATTTTAAGAGTCGTATTGCAGAACTACTAATTTTGGGGAGATTCCATGAAAAAGAAACACTTAGAAATTATATTGGACAATTTAAAGCCACATCCTAGGCCTAAACCCCACTTAGAACAATATACAATTGAAGGAAAATTGGCTAGTGAAATACTCTTTTTTGCAAAGGACGATATCGTAGATAATTTTGTCATCGATCTTGGATGCGGTACAGGTAAGTTGGCGATAGGTGCAAAACTCCTTGGTGCTAAAAAAGCTTTAGGAATTGATATTGATGAAGAAACAATTGAGACTGCAAAGGAAAACGTAGAATTAGTCAAAAATAAAGTTGAGGATTTTGCAACTTCATCTGACGATTTAGACATCGTTTTTTTAAAAATGGATGTTAGAGACATTGACCGTAGTTTTTTAGAAGAAAATTCAAATTTAAAAAAAGTTGTTATTCAAAACCCTCCGTTCGGAGCTCAGAAAAAATACGCAGATAGAGTTTTTTTAAATAAGGCTTTAGAAATCGGAGATGTGATATACACCATCCACAACACTCCAACAAGGGACTTTATAATTAACTATGTTAAGGAGAAAGGAAGAATAATAACCAATATCTTCCAGGCAAGTTTTAGAGTTCCTAAAATATATGATTTCCACAAAAAGAAGTCTTCAGATATTCCCGTGGATATTTACAGGATAGAGTAATCATAAATATAACATGGTATATGTATATATTTATATTATTTAATTGTCAAACAACTAAATTATAAATTACTCTTATTTACTATACGTATTATACTTTTAAAAAATTCTGCATATGGCTATGTTCATAAGCTATAGCTCACAATTTTAAACAAATGTTTCAAATATTATTAAATAATAATACCATTTGACTAACACTAAATTAAGAGTTGGTCTTAATGAAACGAACTGAAATAATATTTATAAATAGAAATCCAACATTAGATTATTACGCTCACATATCAAAAAACCTATACAATCAAGCAACATACTTAATAAAACAAAGTCTAAAAGAAAACAAATTACTATCCTATTATGATTTAAACAATATGCTGAAAGATAGTGAAAACTACAAAGAACTACCAACACAGTCAGCACAACAAATACTAAAAATGGTCAGTAGGGACTGGAAATCATATTTTAAAGGTCTAAAAGAGTATAAAAACAACCCAAGTAAGTTTAAGAACCGTCCAAAACCACCATCCTTTAAACCAAAGGATGGTAGTTATATGTTAATATTTACTAATCAGCAGTGTAAAATAAAAGATGGAAAATTACGATTCCCAAGGAAAATAAATTTAACAGTCCCTACACGACTACCAGATAACACCAATATAAGAGAAGTCCGATTAATATCAATCTTAAACAATTATAAAGTAGAAATAATCTACGAGAAAGAACCAACAACAGTAGAACTAAACAATAATAAAATCGTCTCCATTGATTTAGGGATGAAAAACATAATAACAATGGTTAATAACTTTGGTGATAAACCTATTATCATCAAAGATAACGGTAAAGGTATCAAATCCATTAACCAGTTTTTCAATAAGGTAAGTTCTTATCTAAAATCTATTTATGATAAGCAGAATATAAAATCAGGTAAAAAGTTAAGGAGGTTGATAAATAAAAGGAATTTTAAAGTCAGTGATTGGATACATAAGGTTAGCAGATTTGTAGTTGATTATTGTATCAAAAATAAAGTTTCTAAAATCATCATTGGCTACAATGATGATTGGAAGCAGGAAGTAAGTTTGGGAAAAAGGAATAACCAAACTTTCACTTTGATACCATTTAAGACCTTAATTGATAAAATTGTTTATAAAGCGGAAGAGTATAATATTAAAGTTGTTTTAGTTGAAGAAAGCTACACTTCTCAAATGTGTAGCAATTGTGGTGTTGTTCGGAAGAGTAGTAGGAAGTATAGGGGTTTATATGTTTGTAGCAAATGCGGTAAAGTGTTAAATGCAGACATTAACGGAG
This sequence comes from Methanothermococcus thermolithotrophicus DSM 2095, assembly GCF_000376965.1. NCBI lineage: Archaea > Methanobacteriati > Methanobacteriota > Methanococci > Methanococcales > Methanococcaceae > Methanothermococcus > Methanothermococcus thermolithotrophicus. The sequence goes on from NZ_AQXV01000036.1 coordinate 6,803, forward strand.
CTTTTAACATTATGAAAAAAGTATTTTCAACAGGACAGAATGTTTTTAATAGTTTAAATATGTTATTAACTCCAAAGGCTGTTTATATATAAAAGCAATAGGCGAAATCCTTCGGATTTCGTTGCTCGCTTACTTCGTAAGCGAACTGGGAATACAGTACCAGGTAGGAGGGTGCGGGTCTCACCCATTAGGTAAGTTTATTACCTATAAAGCAATTGGTTATAATGAAACCAATTGCATGACCTAAATACCAATGTGATTAATTTATATGGTGAACTTTTATAGATGGTGGTTACATGAAGCTGTTTGACAGTGTCAGAAATATAGGAAAAATCATCAGATTGGAAAGAATATTCAATAAAGAAAGCGAAAAGACCGTAATAATCCCAATGGATCATGGAGTATCATCAGGTCCATTGGAAGGATTAACTGACATGAAAAAAATTGTCAATCTAGTAGCCGATGGTGGAGCAAACGCCGTTGTAGAACATAAGGGAATAGTGAGACACGGCCATAGGGGATACGGAAAAGACATAGGTTTGATAGTTCACCTATCAGCAGGAACTTCTTTATCGCCTGACCCAAATAAAAAGGTCATAGTTACAACAGTTGAGGAAGCCATTAGAATGGGTGCAGATGCTGTATCAATACATGTTAACGTAGGTGCAGATACCGACTGCGAGATGTACAGCGATTTAGGTAGAATAGCTGAAATCTGCGAATACTGGGGCATGCCTTTAATTGCAATGATGTACCCAAGAGGAAGAAAAATAGAGGATGAGAGAGAACCTGAAGTGGTAGCTCATGCCGCGAGACTAGGTGCTGAATTAGGTGCAGACATTATAAAAACAAGTTATACTGGAGACATAGATTCATTCAAGGATGTTGTTAAAGGATGTCCAGTTCCTATCGTTATAGCAGGAGGACCTAAAACAAACACCGATGAAGAATTCTTAAGAATGGTTAAAGATGCTATAGAAGCAGGAGCTGCAGGAGTGGCAGCAGGTAGAAACGTTTTCCAGCATAAAGATGTAGTTGGAATTACAAGAGCTCTTTCAATGATTGTACATAAAAATTCCGAAATAGAAGAAGCCCTAAAACAAATCAAAAAATAAATTTACTTTTTTATATCTTTTATCCAAAAAATAGCGGGTGGTAATATTAAACCCATTGTAATAATCAACTATAAAACATACCTTGAGAGCGTAGGTAAAAAGGGTTTAGAAATTGCAAAAGCTGCAGAAAAGGTAGCTGAAGAAAGTGGAATAACAATTGGGGTGGCACCTCAATTTATGGATTTAAGAATGATAGCTGAAGATGTAAGTATTCCTGTTTATGCTCAGCATTTTGATTCAATAAGTCCTGGAAGCCATACCGGCCACATATTGCCAGAGGCGTTAAAGGACTGTAACTTAAGAGGGACTTTATTAAACCATTCTGAAAAAAGAATGTTATTGGCAGATATTGAAAACTGTATAGAAACTGCAAAAAAATTGGACCTTGAAACAGTTGTATGTACGAACAACATAAATGTTTCAAAAGCCGTAGCAGCTTTAGAACCTTATTCAATAGCCATTGAACCTCCAGAGTTGATAGGATCAGGAATTCCTGTATCAAAGGCAAATCCAGAAATTGTGGAAGGAACAGTTAAAGAAGTTAGAAAAATAAACAAAGATGTTGTTATACTCTGCGGTGCAGGAATATCAAAAGGAGAAGATGTTAAATCAGCATTGGAACTTGGAACTGATGGTGTTTTATTAGCATCTGGAGTTGTAAAAGCTAAAAATGTAGAAGAAGCTATAAGGGAATTAATAAGTGAAATTTAATTCTTCTATTTTCTTATTTTCTATTATTTATTTCTTATTTTTATTATAATTTATTATTTTATTTCAATCTCAGCATTTAGGAATACTGGACCTCTAACATCTATTACTTTACTTTTACCCATTATCTGTTTTAGTGCAATATCATCTATTTTTAAGTTAATATCGCTTAAACCCCTTACAATCGGTACCTTTACCTTTAACTTATCGTTGTTTGATATTAGAGCTTCCTCTATTTTTGCCATTATCTTAAAGCTTAGGGCATCTATATATCTGAAACCTGTTGGAACTCCTTCTTCTTTACCTTTTTTAAGTAAATCGTAGAATTCTTTTTTCACGTTGTCTAAACTTTCAGGAATTCCTAGAACATTTCCATCATAGACATAGACTTCGTTAAGTATTGAAGGCCCCAATAGTTTTTTACCTTCTTCTTTCTCGAATATTTTTATTTTTATTGTTTTTTCTGTTTTGTAGAATTTTATCTTCTTTTTAAGTTCTACGCTGCAAGGTGAAGGTTTATCTTTATTTTCAATGCATAATCTGATTAATTCATCGGCTAAGTCGTATATTTCGTCGGTTATTGGGACTTTATCCAAGTTTATCATCGCAGCTATATCTCTATCACTTAAAACGTTTTCATAGAACTGAGGATATACCATTTCCCTTACATCGCCATAATTATAAGATATCATGGCAAGCCTTTCTACTCCAAGCCCTAAATTCATAACGGGAACATCTATTCCATATTTACTGAGGGCTATAGGCGAATATACACCAAATGTAGCAACTTCAATCCATTCTCTTAATTTTGGATGGTATGCATAAACTTCAGTTTGGGTTTCAGGAGTGTAATATTTACTTTTTTTCTCGTCAGGTATAAATTTGAACTTTGTAAATCCAAACTGAGATAACAAACCTTCTGCAACTACTTTTCCATCGTTTATGTCCACATCCTCTCCAACAACGACACAGGATGCAGAGTGATAGGTCATTAAATGGCTCCTATCTTCTCTCTGTTCTCTTCTAAAACATCTGTCTATTGAAAACAGTTTAAATGGTAATGGCTTTTTGTTAACGAGCTCTGCAACAGATATGAACCATCCTGAAGTCATATGGCTTCTCAATGTTAGTGCAGATGCTACAGGTTTTAGTTCTCTGAATTCTGGAAATACTTCTTCTAAAATCTTTAAACCCATTTCATTTGATGTGTTTAGGGCTTTTGCAATTTCAAAAACTAAATCATCTCCATCCAATGTACCTTTTTTGTATTGATGTAATATTCTTCTTAACCCTTCTTTCAAATTTTCTGTAATTTTTATGCCTAATCCTTCTATTTTCTTTACCTTTTCATCACTTAAACCAACATCAGGTCTTGGAAGGCCTGCCAGATAAAAACATCTGTCCAACACAGCCATGGCTTCAGGACCAAACTGTTTATATATATCTTTTTCATCCACAATAACGGGGTTTATGTACTCTTCGAATCCCATCCTTAAATATGCCTGTCTCAATCTCTCGATTGTATCCATAACAGGATGTGTTTTTCCATATATTGGTTTTATTCTTGGATATTGCCTGTCTATGTGCTTGTTTTTTATCAGCTTCTTTGTTTCCAACCATGCCTTTTCAAAGTCTTTATTTGCCAGCTTTATAACTTCATCTCTCTTAAACATCTCTATCACTAAAAACTGTTTATTTTGTTTTTTCATTTTTTCTAAGATTATGATAATTATAATGGAAATAATTTTTATATTCTAAATTATATAACAGTATATGTTATGGGGGAGGTAGTCATGTTAAAAAAGATTGAACAGTATTTTGAGTTCGATAAGTATGGTACCAATTTTAAGTTAGAGACCTTAGCTGGGTTAACAACTTTTATGACAATGGCATATATTATTTTTGTTAATCCTGCAATATTGAGTATAACCGGAATGGATTTCGGAGCGGTTATGCTGGCCACGTGTTTATCTGCGGCAATTGCAACTTTGATTATGGGAGTTTATGCAAAATATCCATTTGCACTTGCTCCCGGAATGGGACTTAATGCATACTTTACCTACGGCGTATGTTTAGGTATGGGCGTTGATTGGAGGGTGGCATTAGGTGCTGTGTTTATTTCAGGTGTATTGTTTATATTGTTAACTTTGACTAAAGTGAGATCTTGGATTTTTGATGCAATACCAAGTGCCTTGAAATACAGTACTGCAGCAGGTATTGGTCTATTTATTGCATTTATTGGTTTGAAGTCTGCAGGGGTTATCGTTGCAAATGAAGCCACCCTAGTTTCTCGGTAATATATTGGAACCACATACACTTTTAGCATTATTTGGGCTTTTTATAACTGCAGGGCTGATGTGTAGAAAAGTAATTGGTTCCATTCTTTGGGATATTGTATTAACTGCAGCTATTGGGATGTTACTTGGAGTATCCCATTACCTGAAGGAATAGTTTCAATGCCACCATCAATAGCTCCAACATTTTTACAATTGGATGTAATCGGGGCGTTGAATATTGGATTGATATCAATTATAGTGTCATTCTTCTTTGTAGATTTATTTGATACATTAGGTACATTAAGCGCCCTGAGCTCACAGGCAGGATATATGAAAGAGGGGAAACTCCCGAGAATAGACAAAGCATTGATGTCAGACTCAGTAGGTACTTCAATAGGTTCTTTATTCGGTACTTCGACAGTTACAACCTACATAGAATCAGCTTCAGGTATTGGGCTTGGTGGAAGAACAGGGTTTGTTTCTGTTGTAGTTACATTGTTGTTTTTGATTTCTCCATTCTTCTACCCGTTTGTTAAGTCAATACCTGCCTATGCAACTGCACCAGCACTGATTATTGTTGGTTCTTTGATGATATCTGCGATAAAAAACATAAATTGGGACGATACTTCTGAGGCAATACCTTCTTTTATAACCATGATTTCAATTCCGTTAACTTACAGTATAGCTACAGGTCTTGCTTTAGGATTTATATTCTATCCTGTTCTTAAGGTGTTAAGTGGAAAGGCAAAAGAGGTACATTGGCTAGTTTATGTTTTTGCAGTTTTGTTTGCTCTTAGGTTTATATACGTCTCCTAAGTAGGAAATAATAACATAAAACAACTTAAAAACGACAATCGAAAAAAATAATGGATATAAACTATATAAATTAGAAAGCATTGATAATGGAATAGCATTACTCTGAAGTTACTGAAGTATTTACATTATTTACAGTTATGTTTGTAGAGGTACTTACGGTTGTACTGTTAGAACTAATATTCACCGTAGTATCTGATGAAATATCTACTGATGCTGGGGCGTTATCATCGTCGTTATCAGCATCTGAATCATTTTTGATTCTTTTTTTAACTTTTTCCTTAACTTTGTTTTTAATCTTGTTCTTAATTTCATTTTTAATGACTTTACCTTTACCACGGTGTGCTTCTGCTTTTACTCGGATTTTATTTAAGATCATTCTTTCAGTGATTATCTCTAATTTGTAGGCTTCTTGATACTCCCCGTTATCTATGAGAGTTTGAATCTCTTCTAAATTCTGCTCCAACTCTGCGATAGAAGTTTCTTCCTGAGCGCTAATAGGAAGACCTTTCAATCTTTGAACTTTGGATTCTAGTCTATCCAATCTTTTTTCAACGATTTTTTTCAACACTTCTTGAGGCATTGCCTTTGTACTTACGTTGAAACCACGGTTTTTAAACCTGTTCATAATTAAATTTTTATTTAGCATTGGATTTTCTACAATCACAACTTCTGAAGTGTTCAGTTCTTCTAATTCATCTTCATCAATAGTTATATTGGTTCCATTGGATAATACCACAGTGACATTATTTTCAACTGTGATTTCTCCATCTTCTCCATAGACTATTACAATCTTTCTGTTCTTAAGTTGTTCTTTGAACCTTTCAAGAATTCTTTTGTTGGTTTCGTACCTTGTAGGCCCATACAATCTTTCTATCGAAACATTTGATTCATTTAACGCTTCTTCGTACTCCACTGGAACTGCTACAGGTCCGCCGATTATTATTATGTTTTCGGGAGATATTTCCATAATCTGATTAACTATACTTTCGTTATACTCACCCCATGGAGCTCGTACTATCTCTGTATCGTTAAATATTGATTGAACAACTTCTGCAGCTAAACCGTCTGCAAAATTGTCACTAACCAATATCACACTCTTCCCAAAGGCGGTAGGCATTAAAACTACCATCAAAAGAACCATAAGTTTCTTTAAATTATCCATGGTCACTCCTCCTAACTGTACAGTATAAAATATGGATGCCCTAATATTTAAATAATTATAAAAGAGTAAAAACGAAAAAAATAGAAAAAGAAAAAAATAAATTTTTATAGTTGCAATATTATTATTCTGCTCATTTATTATTCTGCTCATTTATTATTCTGCTCATTTTACTCTGATACTGTCTAAATTCATAGGAGCTCTAGTTTCTTTTTTAAACAGTTTGTATGCAGTACTTGCTAAATCAATACATTTTGAAACTTCTCCATGAACCGTAAATATTTTCTCAGGCATTGGTTTGAGTTTTCTTAAATATCTTATCAACTGTTTTCTGTCGCTGTGCCCTGAAAACCCTTCTAAAGTATGAACTTGGAGGTTTACTTTAACAGCTTTGGTTTTTCCGTTTTTCCCCATGAGTGGTATTTCGTTCCATCCTTTTTGTATTTTTCTTCCAAGCGTACCTTCTGCCTGATAACCAACGAATACTATTGCGTTCTTTTCATCTGAAGCTAAAGCTTTAAAGTATTCAACACTAGGCCCACCGCTAAGCATTCCTGATGTTGTTAGGATTATACAAGGTTCATCACTATCAATTATGTTTCTTCTATCGTTTGTATTTTTAACCTTTCTAAACACTTCTGAAAGGAAAGGATTATCTCCTTCGTGGAATATTCTATTTCTTATGTTCTTTGAGAGGTATTCTGGATATGCAGTATGTATTGCAGTAGCTTCCCATATCATACCATCCAAGTAAACTGGTGCGTTGAATATTCCTTGATTGTAGCCTTCTTCTAAAACTAACATCAATTCCTGAGCTCTACCAACACCGAATACTGGGATTATGACCTTACCTTTTCTACTTATTGTTTCTGCCACAGTTCTTAAGAAGTAATCTTCAGTTTCATCCCTTTCAGGTAAAACATCCTCATACCCACCGTAGGTAGATTCAATTATCAGAGCTTCCAATCTTGGGAATTGACAGACTGCAGGTTCTAACAGTCTTGAAGATTCAAACTTTAAATCTCCAGTATATGCTATGTTGTAAAGTCCATCCCCAATATGGCAGTGAGCAATGGCGGAACCTAATATGTGGCCTGCATTGTGTAGTGTAAGTTTTATAGCAGGGGATATGTCGGTTGTAACTCCATAATCTATAGGTATGGTGTGCTTAACACATTTTTTAATATCTTTTGATGAGTATGGTGTAGGTTTGCCTTCTTTTTCAGCAATTTCAAGGTAGTCCTTCTGTAAAAGTGTCATTAAGTCTCTGGTGGGCCTTGTACAGTAAACTGGTCCATCATAGCCATATCTAAATAAACCTGGAACAAATCCACAGTGGTCTAAATGGGCATGAGTTATCACAACTGCATCAATCTCTTCAACTGAAAATTCGGGAGCATCAAAATGCGGAAATGCCTTATCCCCTTCAACTGCAATGTTTATTCCACAGTCTATTAAAATTCTACTTTCAGGAGTTTGTAGGTACAGGCTAGTTCTTCCAACCTCCCTACTACCTCCCAAAAAAGAAACTCTTACCCAACAGTCTTCTCTCAATCTAACATCTCTATGGATTCTCCTTCCGATTTTTCTTAGTATTTCCTTAACATCGGCTCTTTCTCTGTAAAGTGTGGCTCTTATTGCTTTAATGGTTTCAGAAGGTATTGGTGGAGTTCTTACAGGTTTTGGAGCCCATCTTATGGCTTTTTTTATTTCTTCCAAAGTGCTTCCTTCCTTACCAATTACGAGTCCTGGTTTTTTTGATTCTACTATTATCTCTCCAGTATTTGCATCAAATATGAAGTTCGTTATTTCAGCATCATCTGGAACAATTTCTAAAATTTTGTTCTTTGCAATTTCAGGATCTACTAAAACAGAAGGATCTGGTCTTATGGCAATTCTTTTTCTGAAGTCTCTTGCAAGTTCTTTGATAAAAGAGTTAGAAAATATCTCCGGATTTTTTGCATATATTACAACTTCTGAACCTTCGAATTGAACATCAGTTATTGCCGCATTTCCTGGAGCTCTCTTTATTACTTCTTCCTTTATCTCGTTTAAAATATCTTCTGCTGACAAAATAGTTCCCTCCTTATTAAAATTGACATTTAAAATTATGTTAAAATATCCTTTTGAAAATAAAATGAGGTATTGTAAAAATGAATAAAACAAACATAGTTCTTAAAAAGAAATACTGATCTATTATATGAATTATTTATTACTTCTTCCTTTTTTTATTTTTGATACGATGTCATCGGTTTCTTTATCTGAAAATAGTTTTACTCCGTCTTTATTTATTGTCGCAAGTGACATTCCATTTCCTGAGAAAGCATCTCTTTCCATGGCTGAAACAAGTGCTTTAGCAGCTACTTTTATACCTTTTTTAATATCCATGTCTCTTTTATATTCTGATTCCAAAACACCGTATGCAGTTGGAGATCCAGAACCTGTGGCAGTAAATGACGTTTCTTCATTTATTCCGCCAAGGGGATCTAATGAATATAACCTAGGACCATGAAGTTGGTCGTAGCCACCAACTATCAGCTGTGTTAAAAGAGGGTAATGTCTATTACCATGTAGAATATTACTCATTAATGTTGCGCAGGATAGAGGGGTCATGTTGTTCCCAGTTCTCATTTTATAGATTTTTGTTTCAGCTGATATTATTCTTACGAGCGATTGGGCATCCCCTACACTTCCTGCTATTGTCACTGCTATGTAGTCGTCAATCTTATATAACTTTTTCGCTTCTTTGTCGGCTATGAGGTTCCCCATGGTAGCTCTTTTGTCTGTGGCTAAAACTACTCCATCATCACAAATTAAACCTACTGTAGTCGTCCCCTTCATATATTGTTTATAAATTTCCATATGGGATTCCATATTATCACCATTATGTGCTGAACTAATTAAAATCCTTTCACAAATTCTTTACTTTATTAGATAATAATAAGTGAGAATTAAGATTTAGAAGAATTTTTTAATATTCATTTTTTTAGATAATATAGTTTATATACTCTACGGTTTTTATCTAAAATAAAAGTGGTTTTAGGTATTGGTATTGTTAAATATTAATGGTATAGTATTAAAGCGTTTAGTAAATATTTAGAAAGTATTTGGTAGATATTTGATAATTATTTTAGTATGTCCTTGCAATTGCAATATACTCATTTTCATCGTATGTTGTAGTACCTAAAATTGAAGCTTCAACAGAGTTTTCCAAGTCTTCATTATATATATTCTCATTGTAAGGTATTAAAACTATTCCTTTTTTATCATTTAATATGGTTCTGATTTTATCGCCAAATGATTCTAACCCCTCTTCTTTATTGTATTCAACTATAGTTATGAACTCTTCAAATTTTTTCCATGCATTCTCTCTCATATTTTCTTTTATTGAATGCAGTATGTTTTCTATTTCTTCAAGTGCGTTTTCTTCATCTATCTGGAATTTTTCGCCAGTATCTCTTCTATACAGTGTTAATTTTTTGTTTTCAATATCCTTTGGACCTAATTCAATTCTCAAAGGAACTCCTTTCAGCTCCCAATCGTTGAACTTTCTTCCAGGTCTTATATCTCTATCATCTAGGTGGATTCTATACTTGTTCTTTAAAACTTTCTGGAGCTCGTTTATTTTTTCCATTACAATTTCTTCCTTTCCTTTGAATAACAGAGGTACCAATACTATTTGGATTGGAGCTATATCCGGCGGAATTACAAGACCTTTTTCATCTCCATGAATTGCTATTACTGAGGCTATTGCTCTGTCTGAAATACCGTAGCATGTTTGGTAGGCATAATCCTTGCCTCCATCAGGAGTTTCGAATTCAATTTCAAAAGTTTTTGCAAAGTTTTGGCCTAAGTTGTGTACTGTGCCAATCTGCATGGTTTTTCCATCTGGGAAAATTGTATCAAATGCCATTGTGTATTCTGCCCCTGGAAACTTGTCCCATTCCGGTCTTTTTGATACTAAATAAGGAATTCCGAGCTCATCAAAGAATTTTTTGTAAACTTCTATAGCCTCTTTTACTTGTTCTTCAGCTTCTTCTTTTGTTGAGTGGGCAGTGTGAGCTTCCTTAAATGTCATTATTTCTCTTAACCTGATTAAAGGTCTTGTATGCTTTGTTTCATATCTAAATGAGTTTACAACTTGGTATATCTTTATAGGAAGGTCGGTATGTACCTTTGTCCATAACTTCATCATGTGGTATATTGGAGTTTCAGATGTGGGTCTCAATGCAAGCTTTACTTCAAGAGGTGTTTTACCACCGTGAGTTACCCAGTAAACTTCGTCCTCAAAACCCTTAATGTGTTCCCCTTCTTTTGCAAGTAAATCTTCAGGTATTAGCATAGGAAAAAGTGTTTCATCATGCCCTGTTTCATCGAGTAATTTTCTTATTATTTCAAATGAATATCTCCTTATTTTAAAACCATAAGGTAGGTAAACACCGCAACCTTTGATAGGATATCTCAAATCATATATCCCAGCTCTCTCTAAAATATCGCCGTACCATTTAGAAAAGTCCATTATTCCACCAGTTTGTATTTATTTATTTTTAATCAAAATAATATACGTTATAATAGATTTTATTACTCTTTCCTAGGTATCTATAAAATATATTTATATAATTTATGTGAATATTATTTAAATCAACTGAATTAATTGAATTAATTGAATTAACTGAATAAGTAAATTAATCAAATTAAAATAATTTTAATATTAATTTGATATATTTTTATATGTTATTTAAAGTCATTGAAATTTTAAATCACGGTACAATCAGACACTCCAATCAAATTTAATATAATTATACATGAAACTCATTTGCAGAACGACTATATTTATCGGAGGGAAAACATGGAAGAAAAATTAGATTTAATGGAAATCACGAAAAAATGGCAGAAAAAATGGGACGAAAATAAAATATTTGAAACAAATGCCGATGAACAGAAGGAAAAATTCTTTATTACTGCTGCTTTTCCATATCTAAATGGTGTTTTACATGCAGGTCACTTAAGGACCTTTACGATACCTGAAGTCATTGCAAGGTATCAGAGGATGAAAAATAAGAATGTACTATGGACTTTTGGATATCACGTTACAGGAACTCCTATTTTAGGTCTTGCAGAACAGATTAAAGAAAAAAGTGAAAACATACTCTGGGCCTACAACAAATTACACAACATACCAATGGATGATCTTGTAACGTTAGACACTCCTGAAAGGATAGTGGAGTATTTTTCTAAAAAAGCCACTGAAGCATTTAAAAGTATGGGATTTTCCCTGGATTGGAGAAGAAACTTCAAAACAGATGATGAAGTCTTTAAAAAGTTTGTAGAATGGCAGTTTTTAAAGTTAAAAGAAAAAGGATATATTACAAAAGGTTCCCACCCTGTTAGATACTGTCCAAAATGTGACAACCCTGTTGAAGACCACGATTTACTGCATGGTGAGGAAGCCACACTTATTGAATATGTACTCTTAAAGTTCAAAATTAACTTTGATGGAGAAGAATGTACCATACCGATGGCTACATTGAGGCCTGAGACAATATTTGGAGTTACAAATGCCTGGGTAAATCCAGAGAAAACATACGTACTGGCTAAGGTTTTCAATGAAGTTCAAAAGTTGGATAGTGAAGATATTGAACTTGAATACGATGGAATGTGGATTTTCAGTAAGGAATGCGGTGAAAAACTCAGCCACCAGGATAAACACATAGAGATAGTTAGGGAATTTAAGGGAGATGAGCTCATTGGTAAAAATGTAATCAACCCATTAACAAAAAAAGAAGTCCCAATATTCCCTGCAGAATTCGTTGAAACAGAAATTGGTACTGGCTGTGTTATGAGTGTTCCAGCTCACGCACCCTATGACTATACTGCATTGAGGGATTTGGGAAAAGTTGACGAAGTAGGGCTTATTTCACTCATAGAGATTGAAGGTTATGGAGAACATCCTGCAAAGGAAATTGTGGAAAAGATGGGAATAAAGAACCAAAATGACGAAGAATTACTTGAAAAAGCCACAAATAAAATCTATAAGGATGAGTTCCACAAAGGTAAATTAAACAAAAACTGTGGAGAATATGAAGGAGTCCCAGTTAAGGAAATTAAGGAAAAACTTACAAAAGACCTTGTTAAAAAAGGCCTTGCAGAAATAATGTATGAATTTTCAGAACCAAAAGTGGTTTGTAGATGTGGAACCAAATGTATAATTAAAACTGTTAAAGGGCAGTGGTTTATAACCTATTCAGATGAAGAATGGAAGGAACTTGCCCATAAATGTGTTGACAGAATGAACTTTATTCCTGAAAGTGTCAGAACAGACTTCCATAACAAGATAGACTGGATGAAAAATAAAGCCTGTGCAAGGAAAAAAGGTCTTGGAACTAAACTGCCATTTGACAAGAACTGGATAATTGAGAGTTTATCTGACAGTACGATTTATATGGCTTACTACACCATAGCCAGATTTATAAACGAAAATAACCTAAAACCAGAGCAATTAACCGAAGAATTATTTGACTACATATACTTAGAAAGAGGCAACATTAGTGAAATCTCAGAGAAAACAGGCATTCCAGAAAGCTTAATTGATGAAATGAGAAAAGAATTCCTATACTACTATCCGCTTGATTGGAGATGCTCTGCAAAAGACCTTATCCCTAACCATTTGACATTCATGATATTCAACCACGTGGCAATATTCAAGGAAGAGCTCTGGCCAAGGGGTATTGTAATTAACGGTTATGTTACAATTGAAGGCAAAAAACTTTCAAAATCCAAAGGACCAGTGCTTCCTGTTATGGAGGTTGCTGAAAAATTCGGACCAGATGTTGGAAGATTCTATATCACAACTTGTGCGGAGCTCCCGCAGGATGCAGACATAAAGTTCAAGGAAATGGAAAAAGTCAGAGAGAATTTAATACGATTCTATGAGCTAGCAATGGAAACTCTGGATGTAAATGAAAAAATAAGTGATGAAGAATACAAAGAACTGAAATTAATCGATAAATGGCTGTTACATAAGGCATATAACTCAGTTAAAGTTGCAGATGAATCATACGACGAGTTCCACCTCAGAAGAATAGGTATTCTGTTCTATGAATTAATGAACGATTTAAGATGGTACAGAAGAAGAGGTGGAGACAATAAAAAGGTTTTAAGGGAAGTTGTGGAAGTCTGGACTAAGATATTGGCCCCAATAACTCCTCACATCTGTGAAGAGATCTGGGAAAAATTAGGTAAAGACACATTTGTATCAACAGAATTATTCCCAGAAGTTAAGGAAGAATATATTGATGAAACTTTGGAGCTAGGTGAAGAATTCGTAAAATCAGTTATTGAGGATATAAGAAGCATCGTAGATGTTGCAAAGATAGAGCCAAAGAAAATATACCTCTATACTGCAGACCAGTGGAAGTACGATATCCTTGATTTTATATACAACAACCAGGATAAAAATGCAAAACAGATCATCCCAATGATTATGAAGAATGAGGAATACAGAAAATATGGAAAGCAGATTCCAAAGTTGATAAATGATATTATGAAAATAGGGGTTAAGAAAGTTATAGATGAAGTTGATATATTAGAAAATGCTAAAGAGTTTATTGGTAAAGAATTTGAATGTGAAATAATAGTTAATGGGGAAGATATTAAAGGTAAGAAAAAGTACGCAATTCCATACAAATCAGCTATTTATTTAGAATAATAAAACTTCCCTTTATTTATGGGTGAAAAACATGTCCTGTATTGACAACTACAACTACGAGATACTATTTAATGGATCTTTTAAAGAATGTGCAGAATACATTAAAAAGAACTATAAAAATATTCGTGAATTAAATGCGGGGGAGGAAATCGTAGAGGGTGTTATGTTAATAGGTATTCCACCAATACCGGTAGGTTATGATGAAAATTATGTAGTATTCCCCTACACAAAGCCTTGTTATGGTAGCTATGTTTTAAGGGTACCTATGGAAGAATACATAAAATCAAATAAAAAAGTTGAAGATAGGAAGAAAAAGAAAGAAGAAGGGGAAGGTTTATTGTCTAAGTTGAAATTCTGGTAGAGTTTTAAAAATCTAAACTTTTAATTTTTAAATATAATATCATATCTTTCTTTATTTCTTCGTTATGACACACATATTAACACTAAAAAAGGTGATTTAATGAAGATAATGATTTTATTGGGATGTCCTGAACCACCAGTTTTAATTCCTTCATTCATATATTTACTCAATATGTTAAAAAATAAAGGTCATGAAGTTTACGTATCTGCAAATCCTGCTGCTCTGAAGTTAATAGAAGCTGCAGATCCTGAAAAGAAGTATTTAAAAGGAGTCGGTTTTCAAAGCATAGAGGACGGTTTAAGGGACAAATTTGATGTAGATCTTATTATTGGATTTGCCCACAATGACGCCGCAGTTAACTATATAGTTACTTATAAGATGGTATATGGTGCAAAGGCTTTGGCTCTGGTATTTGGAAAGGAAATAAACGAAGAGTTTGTAAAGTTATTGAATGAAAATGGTGTGGAAACATACACTGCAAAGGCATTCCATAATCCAACTCCAGTTATTGTAAAGTTGAAAAAGATGGTTGAAAATATTTAATGTGAAAATATGAAGATGGGAATAATATCTGAGGAAGTGGATTGGATTACTGTCCAACTGGAAAAATCAATGGAAAAATATGATATAAGGCCTATTTTTATAAAACCATCAAGGATAGTTTCTTCAATAGGTCTGGATTTTAAACTTAAACTTAACAATCGAGATATTTTGGATTTGGATTGTGTATTTGTAAGGAATATTGGGGAAGGTCCTGAAATGTTCTACAGGTTTGATGCTCTTAAGTATCTGGAGAATTATGTTCCATTGATAAATCCAACAGACGGGATTGAAAACGCAGGGAATAAATACAGAACATCTTTTTTAATGGAAGTGAATGGAATACCCAGTCCAAGAACTGTTGTTACAGAAGATATAAACAAAGCACTCACATGGACAGAACAATTTGGGGATTGTGTTTTAAAACCACTTTTTGGCAATCAAGGAAAGGGTATTGTACGGCTAAATCATAGGTCGATGGTTTCAAAATTAAATGTCCTCAACAATTTCAAAAGTGAACATGGGGTATTTTATATTCAAGAGTTCGTAAATCCTCCAAAGAATCATGGTTATGGTAATACTCAAGATGGCAAAAATACCTACAGAGACATAAGAGCTTTTGTTATTGGCGATGAGGTAGTTTCTGCAATGTATAGGGTTTCAAATAATTGGATAACCAACATTCACCGAGATGGAACTCCTGAAAAGTGTGAAATAACAAACGAACTTGAAAAAATTGCAGTGAAGGCAAAAAATGCCGTAGGTCTTGTTTATGGAGGGGTTGATTTAATTGAAAGTGAAGAAGGTTTAAAAGTTCTTGAAGTCAATGGAACACCATCTTGGGAAGGATTGTCCAGTGTTTCAGAAGAAGATATTGCAGAACGGTTAATTGAAGAGGCAATAAAAATTTGCAAATAGATAGATATTTGGTAGTTTTTTATAATGTATCCATAAATATACCTACTCAACTTCGTTGAGTAGGTATCAGATTTGGATTCCCAACACCTCTCGACGAAACCTTCGGTTTCGTGAGTCAGCAAATTTCAAAGAAATTTGCTTCGATTTTTAAAGGGGTTGGTTTTCGCAATAACATACTTCTCATTTTTCTAATTATTTCAGAAGAATTTAAACCCAATTTTTGAACTTCTAAAAACTCATTAGGGATATCTCCTTTTTTTATTTTCTTAGTTGAGATGTATTTTCCCACACTCACTAATTTTTCTTTTAATTCTTCCCTTTCAATCTCTCGATTTTTTATTATTTCCTCATGATTCAGATTTAACTCTTTATCTCGATATGGAACTCCAACTGTTGAAAGTGCTATTAGCCGTTCATCTATTTCCGAAATTCTTTTTATATCTTTATCTGATGGTGGATTTTTGTATGCTACCGTAGCTCCCCTCTTCCTACCAACACTTGGACCTTCGGATATAACAAAACCACATTCTACCAATGCACTTCTAAAAGGTATTGATGAAGAGTATGATATTAAAACTCCGTTATCATCCATCCTTTTATAAATCTCCTTTAAAAAATCAACTGTGTATAAAACAGCGTCCCTTTGTGGAGAAAATGCATCATGAAACACTATATTGTATTTTTTATCCATGTTTTTAATAATCTTTCTTGCATCCCCAACGTGTAAATTTATCTTTTTTTCATTTTCGTTTTTGTTCAAAAAATAGTTATTTATGCACTCTTTTACTAATTCATGTTCTTTATATGGAATATCCAAACATAGGGAAAGAAAAAGGGTTTCTTCACTGATTTCCACCATGTCGATTTCACAGTCTTTATTAAAATGGAGTGCAGCTACTGCATTGTAACCCATGCCACTACAGAGGTCTAAAATCTTTGGATGTGACATGTTCTCTAAATTTGAAGGAATAACAAATTTTTCAACACTTTCGGTCAGAGCTCCCACCCTTGAATGCATAAGTTCTTCCCCATGTTCCGACCTTAGGGTATAGGTTCCGTCTTCAGTTTTAACCAATAGATCCAGTTTCTCCAGCTCTGATATTAACTTTTTTTTAATCGGAGCGAACGAAGTGAGCGAAGACCTAAAACCTTCGGTTTTAAGTTTTCCTCGCTTTCGCTCGGAAACGCTACAAAATCCGTAAGGATTTTGTTTAACTTCTTCTAAGTTTAGTCCTGAGCTCATGTATTCGTTGATTATTTTTAAACCTCTTTTATCAGGCAACATAAATAATTCATCTCCGCGTAATTTCTATAATTTTATATACTTTTAAATCATCAAATTTTAAAACTTCCTCATTCATATTATTACACCTATTTACATTATATATATCAATATATATTAATTTTAATTTATTTTTTTAATAAAAAGGAATTTAGTTATAAAAAGGAATAACGAAAAAATTAATAAAAAAATATTTGGTATTGATGCACGATTGAGGAGAATTTATAATATATTAAATAAATAAAATAAAGGGAGCTCCCAAATTTCCAATTTTATTTTAAATCCGATAAAAAAATTAAAAAAAGAAAATTTATTATTTTATTATTTTATATGCAGCTTTACGTCTTTCCATGAAACTTTTAAAAAAGTTGAACGAAAACGTTTAGGTTTTCGTTGCATTGAAAGTTTTCAACTTTCAAAGCTTGAAATTGCAAAGCAATTTCATGCTCGAAACAAAGATTTCGATTTCATCAAAAAGAATAAAAGTTAAAGATTTAAGGCTTCTCAATTTTCACTACTTTATCATCCTGCCATTCTACAAATACTGGTTCATCCGGAATGTCATCCAATGTTTTGAAGTATTCCACTGCTGCCTTTGTTCCCCATCTATCTGAACCTGCTAATAGTATTACTGTATGTCCATTTATTAGCTGCTTTTGGATAACCCCTTTATGAGCTCCTGGGTAGTCGTTGGTTACTTTTACTTTAAAGGTCCATGCGTATTTTTTAACTAGTGGGTTTGCTACTGGTCCCCCAACTAAGATGCAATCTTCGGTTATTCCCAATGATTTATTTACCAATTCAGTGGTATTTTTAAGGCATTTTGCTGATAAGTTGTCGTCTGTTTCTGAACCTATTATTAGTTTGTATTTATGAACTATTTCTTTTATTTTTTCTGATTTAATATCATCTGCTACATTTGGATATTTATCTACAGCTCTATGTCTGGAGCCTGATGATGTTGATGATATTTTAGTTGTTTCAGTGGTTGGCAGTGCTGCAGCAAGTATAATATTTACCTCTGGGTCTTTGACTAAGGTTATTTCCAATACTCCTTCAACAGGTATTCTATACCACCCTATTTTACCAGTGATATCGTTT
This sequence comes from Methanothermococcus thermolithotrophicus DSM 2095, assembly GCF_000376965.1. Taxonomy (NCBI): domain Archaea; kingdom Methanobacteriati; phylum Methanobacteriota; class Methanococci; order Methanococcales; family Methanococcaceae; genus Methanothermococcus; species Methanothermococcus thermolithotrophicus. Next base: position 24,787 of record NZ_AQXV01000036.1, read on the forward strand.
TCTTTTAAAGTTATATTTTCTGTTCCATTATTTACGGTTATATCTTCAACATCCAAAGTTCCTATTGGGATTCTTATTATTGAAAATCCTTTATTTGAGGTGTTTATTGCTTTGAATTTTATCGTAGATATTAATTTATTATTTTCTTTTTTAGCTTCTTCTTTTGTTATGTTTGTTATGTTGAATCCTTCATTTAGGATTGGTTTAACCTCTGATAATATATTATCAATTGTTTTATTCATCTCGTTTTCATCGTTAATTTTAGTGTTTTTAAGTTCAGTAGCTTTCTGCGTCACTTCTTTTAAAGTTTTAATATGTTCTCCGGTAAAGTTTATTGATATGTTTTCAAGATGGGGTATCTCAATACTATCATTTTTTACTGGAATTACTGTTATATTAAGGCCTTTTCCAGATATTATTTTTACATTATCTAAATCAACGTCCTTCAATGCCTCAGAATCCATATTAATATGTTTCAATGCTTCTTTTAATTCTTTCCCCATAATTGTGTTGTTTATAAATATTTTCTTAAATTTATATCCTTCACAATCTGACAATGTAGCATGTTTTAGTATTACTGAATATGTATTATTTTCATCAATGAGTTTGAATGTTATATTTCCAATATTGAATTTTCCAGATTCTGTGAAGTTATAACCGCTTATAAATAGACTGTCATTATTTACACTCCAATTAACTATGCCAATTCCACTTACATTTAAAATTTCGATATTTTTAAAGGTTAGGTTAATATCATAACCACTACAAGGTCTTTTAGAACTTATAGATTCTGTATCAATAGATGCCACAATAGTTCCATTAGTTTCAGATGTATTATATAATTTCAAATAAACAGGTACTTCAACAACTTTTAAGTTTTTAACCAGTTTATTATCGCTTTCATTTTCTTCTTTAATGACATTTGATTTATCAACTACTGCAACAATTGTATATATTCTTGTATCATCCGGTGTCCAATTAAAGCTTACTGTTTTTGTTTCTCCAATATTTAATGAATCAACAGTTTTTACTCCCAAGTCCTTTGAATCTATGTATAAATGAACATCAAATGATTTATTTGCTATATCCTGATGACCATTGTTTGTTAATGTTATATTTATTGTTGTCGGCATTCTATATATTGATGGATTTGAAATTTCCATATCGATGATTTTAATGTTTGGTCCCTGAACTACAACAGTTTTTGGATTAATAACTATATTATTAAATTTGTATCCATTTATATCGGATACTACAACTCCATCTAACCCAATTTCTGAGTTTCCAACATCCAATGCCTTAAAGGTTGCTTTTGCAATGGTTGTTGATGTGTTTATACTTCCATCCATTATACTGAATACAACTTTTCCATCTTCAAAGGTAATGTTTTTAAGGTTTTCTGACGCGTTTATTAAGAACGTAAAGTTTGCGCATTCCAATATTTTTGAATCGTAGGTTAAAACTCCATCCATCCCTTTTACAGGTCTGTTTGCTGTAATGCTGTCTAATGATATATTAACAGTAAATGTTTCATCTGTTTTTGTTAGGTTTGTTGATGGGATTAAGTTTAATGCGATAGGTTCTTCAACTGATTCAACTGTTTTTATATATTTGTTATTGTTTTCATTAATTTCTTTTATTTCTCCATTTGAATCAACTACGGTAACAATTGTATAGTTTTTATTTTCTATCGGCATAAATGTAAAGTTTATGTTTTTTGTTTCTCCAACATTTAATCCTGTAATGGTTTTTGTTCCAAGGTCTTGGGAGTCAATATACAATACTACTGAGAAATTATTTGAAGCGTTTCTTTCACCGATATTTTTAATTGTAATTGATATTGTATTATTTTGATATGATTTTAAGTTTGACACTAAAATATCAGTAATTGTTAAATCTGATCCAGGAATAATTATCTTTGTGATATCTGAATTTTTAACAACGCTGTAACTTTCATTATCCTTGATAGTAACATCCTTTAACTGAGTTGTGGTGTTTCCAACATTTATTATGTTATAAGTAATATTTACTGTGAAATTTGTTGATTTATTAAGGCCATCTATTTTAAAGAAGTCATTTGAGGTATTAAACAAAACAGTCCCTGCGCTTGATGATATATTAACCGGTGTTATTATTGTTTTATCGTAGCTCAGCGTTCCACTAATTTCACTTAGAGTTTCATTTTCTTTTGGGGATATGATTATTGGAACGGTTATATTCTCTCCGAGCTCACCACTTACAGTTGCAGGGGTTATTATATCAGCTATTGGTTTTAGTAGTATTGTTATGTTTGAGTTTTTTAGAGTTAATGGTTCAATATGGAACCCATTTACATCAGACATGACAGTTCCGCTTAATGATACTGCTCCACTTCCCTCATTTAATGTATTAAATGAAAGAGTTGCTATTGTGAAGTTTCCTGTAAAACTATTACTAAACCATAATGAAATCCAAATTTTTCCATTAGATACAGTTATATCATCTTTAGTTGTATGTCCACTTATATCTTTTAGGACGATATTACTTTCAGATATATTCATCATACTTGAGTTATAATTAATATATGTCTCAAAGCCCTCGCACCCGGTATCGTTTGGGACATTTTTTACAACTAAATCCAAATTAAATGAATCCCCAGTATATGCATTTACATTGTCTGGGACTAATTCTACTGATACATCTTCTGCATAACACATCCCAATTAGAGAAATCATCAAAACCGAGAGTGTAAAAAACTTCCACTTCATAATATATCACCCGATATTAAAAAATCAAAATAAATAGAAATAATTAGAATTAAATTAGTAATAATAACTTAATTTGCAGTGTATGGGGTTGCTGTTCCAGTGTCTGGGTCATAACTAAGGAAGTAATGGGTGGTTCTTCCACTGAATGCATCTGGGTGTATGATTGTTCCCAAATCCATTAATACTTCATCTGTATTCATAAGTCCAAATTGCCAGTAATCTTCACTTATACAGAATAATTTACCATTCTGAACTGATTTAAATAAGTCATATCCAGGATGGTCATTTTTGAAGTTCGATAGCCAGTTTGTATTTGATGGCACGACCCAAATATCGGCACCTTTTGCTCTTTCGGCAAATGTTTCATAGTCAATCTTTGCACTGCCTGTTCCAGGATAATCACTGAATATATAGTTCCCATGACAGTCATCCATTATTCCCTTAGCTATATAGGATTGAGCTTTAGGTACATAGGTTCCACCATAGGATGGGTAATTTTTACCCCATGCAACTAGAACAGGTTCTTTGCCTCTTGTTAATCTTCTAACATTTAATGCCTTCTTTTCAACCTTTGTGAAGTATTTGCTTGCCATATCTTCTTTATTGTAGTATGCTGCAAACATCTTGACCCATTCACATCTTGCGAGATATGAATCTTCTAAATATTCTGCATTTGCGATATAAGTAATATTCAAATCGTTACATTTTGCAATAATGGCATCCCCACTGTATCCTGGATATACTAATACCGCCTGTGGAGATATGTTTATTATTATATCATAATTTGGACTGTATGATGAACCAACGTCAACTATGGAGCCGTTATCAAGCCCTTGTTTAATATCGTCGAAATACCATGTGTAGCCTCCACCCCACATGATTCCTTTAACTGAATCAATTACTGAACCATCACTGTTTAATGGTTGCATTAGTGCTATATGAGTAGAGCTCATTACAACTACATTTGTCAATGGAACATTTAGGATTTTATCATATTTTCCATCAGTCCAGGTTGGTATGGATTGAGATGCATTTTTTAATAAGAATTTCTGCCCTGTGGCATCTTCAACTATTTTATATGAGTATGCATCGCCGTTGTATGGATTTACTTCATTTCCATTTTCGTCATAGTATGTAATCTTTATATTTTTGGCATAATGGATAGGTTTTCTCAGACTGTCATAGTTTTTGAACAGATATACCACATCGGCAATATCTATTGAATTATCACAGTTCAAATCTCCATCTTCAAGGTTGAGATTTCTATTTTTGAACAGATATACCACATCGGCAATATCTATTGAGTTGTCTGCATTTACATCGCCTAATCTGTGGTTGTAATCCCCATTTGCAAATGAAGGAGATATACATATTAATAAAGATAATACACTAAGTATTATCATAAGATGAGTATTTATATTTTTCGACATATTACATCACCCAAAAAGTTT
>NZ_AQXV01000037.1:0-30487 GCF_000376965.1 Methanothermococcus thermolithotrophicus DSM 2095
TAAAATAGCACAAGCTATTAAAGACTGCATCTCAAAAGACCCTGGTGCTATCGATGAGGACGCGGTAGTTTTAGATTTAGAAGGTGGCGGCGGTGCCGGCGAAGGTGGGGATGAAGAAGGTCTTTCAATTGAAGGTATTCCAACAGTTGCAGAGCCGGATTTAGAATACACAAAAAAACTCTTAGACAGCTTGGAATACAAAGTAGGCTTAATTACAAGGGATCTTGGTTTAGCTTCAGGAGTTCAATCCCAAGCAGTTGAAGGGGCATTATTAGGCTCATTATTCGCCGTTGTTTTAATTGGGATCCCAATTATATTAAAACTCTTACTAGGGTGATTAAATGTCTGAAATTCCCACAGTTGTTACTCCATCAAAGGATTTTAAAAAATTGCAGGAAAAATTATCCGAGATAGATGAAACCGTAGAAAATACCAATGCTGAAATAGTACAAAGGTTAGGTAAAAAAGCAGGTAGAGACGTTGGTATTGTTTATGGATTTATAATAGGATTTGTAATTGTGGTTGTACTTGGAAAAATATTGCCATTATTTCAATTTATAAAATAAAGGTCGTCATGAGGTGGTAATAGATGTTCAAATTCGATAAAGAACAGATGGTAATTGAAATCGCAGGAAGGAAATTTGGTGGTCAGCCAGGAGAATATCCAACAGGTTTATCTGGAACCATATTCTACGCAAGACACAAAATAGTAGAAGATGAAAGAAAAGGTATTTTCGACAAAAAGGCTGCTGAAGATTTAATAAACAAGCAGGCTGAAATGGAAGATATAACAGGAAACCCTGCGCTTGTTCAGGTATTCGGTGGTAACCCTGAAGCACTTACTAAATATATTGATTTTGTTGCTGAAGTTTGGGATGGACCAATGCTCCTTGACTCCACATCAGGGGAAGCAAGAATGGCTGCTGCGAGGAGAGCTACAGAAGCAGGATATGCAAGCCAGTGTATTTACAACTCTATCAACGTTTCAATTGAAGAAGCAGAATTCCAAAACTTAGTAGAAAGTGACCTCGAAGCTTCAATCGTTTTATGTTTCGACCCTATGGACCCATCAGTTGAAGGTAAATTAAACGTTTTATTAGATGGTGGAAAAACAGCAGATACTGGAATGTTAGAGCTCGCTGAAAAAGCAGGTATCAAATACCCATTAATCGACGTTGCTGTTACACCACTCGGTAACGGTGCAGGTCCAGCAGTTAGAGCATCATTTGCTGTTAAAGCTAAATTAGGATTACCAGTAGGTAGCGGTATCCACAACATTCCATCAGCATGGGACTGGCTGAGAGAATTTAGAAAAGGATTAAGAGAAGAAGGATTAACACAGCTCGCAAAAGATGTTCACCACGTATGTGACATCGGTGCAAACATAGTTCAGACAATGGGTGCTGGTGACTTTGTTCTCTACGGTCCTATTGACAACGCACAATTAGCATTCCCTGCAGTTGCAATGACTGACATGGTAATTGCAGAAGCTGCAAAAGAATTAGGAACAGCTGCAGTAGACACCCACCCATTCAACAAATTACTCTAAAACAGAAATACTTTTATTTTCTTTTTTTATCAAATATAATATTAAATAATCTAAATTTATATATTTTATTAAAAACAGTCAAACAATCAAATGATGAGCATATAATTATAATAACAATATAAAGTATATCAAAACTAAGAGGAACATGGGACATATAATATCAATAAAAATGTAGATTCATTCGTTCCAAATAACTGAAAAATCTTTAAGTGCAGTTATTACCCTTCTCTTTTCTCCATCAATTAACACTTTGTCCTCGTCCTCTCGGCTATATTCAAAAACAACCCCGTGTAATTCACTTAACTCCCCCAATATTTCTACTTGAATCTCCTTTTGTAGTTTAACCCTTATAGATTCAACATCCTTTCTTGATTTCACTTCACTGTTAAATGAGGATTTTTTAATAGGGAATTTAACATCGAGCTCATTTCTTAAGGCCTTTCCCATTTTTTCAAGATACTCCATAGCCAGTTCATGATCGCATAAACCAAAAAGTATGCCCTGAACTCTTGAAAGTTCAGCTTCAGCATCCTTTAAAGAGTCATAAGAGGCATGTTCATCCAATAAATAATACGTAATAACATTGTTTGCTATCCTTAACCTTGAAAAGACCTCCTCTGGAACTGGTCTTTCCTCGGATATTTTAAATGCCAATTCATTTAAAATTACCCACTGTTTATCGATTCCCCTTGCATCCTTCATAATCTCACTTTATCTCAAGCATTAAATGATTTATTTTATCATTGCATTTTTTCAATATACTTCTTCAAAACCTCTTCAGAATCATAGTTCAATCTCGTACCCAATTTATTTAACTCATTTTTTATGTCTTCAATTGTAGTATCCTTATCTATGAAAAAAACCTGATAGCTTGTAGTTCCGTGAACATTAAAAATTGCCACAATATCATCATCTTTTAGTTCTCTTTTTTCACACATTGCCCTAACTCTAATACAATCTGCAACCTGACTTTTTAAACCTTCTTCAACACTCATTATTGTCATCAACGAAGCAATAAGTTCTGTCACATTTTCACCTGATAAGAATCCAACATGTTGATTGGTATTTAAAAATTTAGTCCATTGATTAAATACCTTAAATACGGTATAATTTTTTTGTGTTATCATATATAATCTTAGTGATTTCAGCCAGAGAATATTCCTCCTTTTTTATTTCCCATATTTTTTCAACTACTTTTATGACATTTTTAGGTTCATTTTTCTCTCCCTTTATTGGGGATAGATAAGGGCTATCTGTTTCGACTACAATATTTTCCAAATCTAAATTTTCAACTAAATTTTGATGGTCTTTTGAAAAACAAACCAGTGTAGAAAGGGAAACATAATGGCCGTTTTCAATCAGCTCTTTTGCCAAATTAATACTTCCACTATAGCAATGAAACATTGAAACTACCCTGTTATTCAACACATCAAAACATTCCTTTTCCAAACCCCTACCATGGATTATTACTGGTTTGTTTAGCTCTTCCGCTAGACCTACAAATTTCTCAAAAACAATTTTCTGACGATCCAAATTTTGTACATTTATATCCAATCCAACTTCCCCAACTGCCAAGAGTTCCTTTTCATTTTCTCTGATTAGGTTGTAAACTTTATCTACCACATTATCTTGAGCTTTAGTTCTCCCAGGATGGAATCCCAATGTTAAATAAATCCCATATTCTTTTTTAAAATTCAGAGCTCTCTTACATCCTCCTAAACTAGCCCCGCTTGTAACAATTTCCACACCATTATCTTTTGCATTTTTAACAATTTCATCCCTATTTTTGTTAAAGGATTTATCTTCGATATGACAGTGAGCATCGATATATTTAAATTCCATGATAATACACCTTTAAAATAAAAATAAATTAAAATTTGATTAAAATAATATAAAAAAATAATTTAGGTAGTAATATATGTAATTAATCAAAATTAAAAAATAAAAAGCTATTTAAATATGTATAGTGGATACGTACTAACCTCAAACTGGCAGAAATCATCCCCCAATCCAATACAGTGAGTTTCATTAATTTTAACTTTCTTATTTACTATACCTTCCAAACACCCCACTATAAATCCCCCTTCAAAGTAACATAATGGTTTTTCCATGTTGGGTAATCCCGAACATGTCATACATTCATCCACCCTTATTTGTAGCGGGTTTTTATTTACCACCGTGATAATGCCTATTTTATAATTTTTGGCGAATTCGATCATTTCATCTATGGTTTTTAGATTTAATGATTTTCCAAATGTCCTTCCAGACATGTACGCCATTACATTTGCCCCTCTCCCCATACATTTTTCCCAAGCAAACCTTAAAGCCCTAAATAATCTTACATCCGTTATATCTATATTATTACCATCAAGTGTTGGTCTATTTGCATTTATTTTTAAAACATCTATAGGTTCTATCGTGCCCTCCCTCCAACAATATATTATTCATAATATATGAACTTTTGTTGTATTTTTGCTACCACATATACATCTACATGACCTTATCATATATATAATTATTCCACATTAATTATTTAATAATATCAACATATATTAATATTTTAAATTATGGGAATATATAACATACCCGCACCTCCCCTCATTAATATTGTCAGTATTATTATTAATATAATTTTTAATATATAATATCATATATAATTTTTGATATTACAAAATTTAGGCATATGTAGTATATTAAAATTTTTTATAGGTAATTTAACTAATAATTTAAATAACAACAACGAGATATTGGTGTCATCTTGTATAACAGGTAGTTATTATGGAGAAAGTATATTATTCTACAAAAAATGATTACGAAGAGCTCGACAATAAAATTCTAGATTTAATATTTAATGAAGTAGATTTTGATAACTGCGATAAAATCCTAGTGAAACCTAACATACTGGGGCCGTATCCTGCAGATAGATGTGTAACCACACACTGGAAATTTTTAGACTGGGTATTGAAATATCTTAAAAATAACTTTGATGGAAAAATTATAGTGGGCGAATCTTCCGGATTTTCAACTAAGAAATCCTTTACAGTCTCTGGTCTTGAAAACGTCTGTAGAAGACATGAAATACCATATATTGCATTTGAAAGTGACGAATATATTATAGAAAAAATATGCAATCATGAAATAAGAATTCCAAAAACTGTTCAAGAGTGCGAGCTCATAGTAAACCTTCCAAAGTTAAAAACCCATATGTTGATGAAGTACACCGGAGCTGTCAAGAACTTATACGGTTGCATTCCAGGCGGTTTAAAACCAAAATTACACAAATACTTCCCAAAAGAATCTGATTTTGCAGATCTGCTCGTTGAATTGTATAATAAAATAACTGAAAATAAGAATATTGTAACAATCATGGACGGTATATGGGGCTTAGAAGGAAATGGACCAAGCAATGGAAGACCTATAAACTCCAGAATAGTAATTGGATCAAAAAGTCCTATAGCACTTGATATGTTTGCCTCTTATTATATTGGCTATAAAATGGACGACATCCTGACTAACAAATACTTAAAAACAGATTTCAAAGTTATAAATGCAGATGATAATAAAGAAGTACCTCTTGAATCCATTGAGAGAATGAACTTTAAAAAGCCAGATACTGTAGTTTTAAATTCAATAATCCCGTTCCTTCCATTTGTATCGACTAAATTAACAAAAATGATATTCTCATTCATGATTCCTAAACCAAGGATAAATAAACGTAGCTGTGTTAAGTGCGGAATTTGTGAAAAAATATGTCCTGTAAATGCGATACACAACCTAAAAATAGATTTAAAAAAATGTATCAAGTGCTATTGCTGTCATGAAATGTGCAGGTATAATGCAGTTAAACTAGTACGGGGATTATTTTAAAATCTTCTCAATATCGAGCTCGTAATCATTTTTATTTTTAACGATACCTATAATATCTATACCTCCACATTTTTCTATAGTTTCAAAGGTTTTTTCATAGTAAAGAACATCTTTTAAATCTGTTATGCAGTTGATAATAACTCCTTTAACTTCTATGCCTTTATTTCTCAAATGCTCGATTGTTAAAATCGTATGGTTTATGGTTCCTAAGTTAGGTCTTGAAACTACAACTGCAGGGAGCTCTAAGAATTTTATTAAATCAGACATTAAAAAATTATCTTTTATTGGAACACAAACTCCGCCAGCTCCTTCGACAATTAAAAAATCGTATTTATTTTTTAAAATTTCAAATGAATCTTTTATTTTATTTTTTATTTCATCCAAAGAAATGTTGTAATTTTCAACTTCAAAGGCAATATTTGGGGATAATGGATTTTTTAGGTTTATTGGATTTATTAAATTCAAATCATCATCCAAATTCAATGTATTTTTTAAGGTTGTTGTGTCCTCTACTCCCCCTGATTCTATTGGTTTTATGTATCCAACATTAACGCCTTTTTCTTTTAAAATATTTCCTAAAATGGATGAAACGTAAGTTTTACCAACTCCGGTATCTGTTCCTGTGATGAATAGCATGGTATCACTTTTTTAAATTTTTGGATTTTTAAGTAAGTGGTGAGCTCTGAAGTTTCCAGTGTTTATATTTTAATATAAATTTTAATCTTCCAGTAATTCAAATAATTCCTCTTCTGTTCCCCAAAAATCCTTATTTTTAAGTTTTTTATAATTATTTTCCAGTTCTTCTTTTGTAATTTCTCTAAATCCTTTGTCTTTTGGAATCACGAGCGTTAGCGAGTGAGGAGAGAAAATCCAAAGGATTTTCCGAATTTCTTCGGGCATTTTTGAAATTATTTTTAATGTTGATGAGCTCATGTTTTCCTCTCGTTAATTTGCGTATCTTATTTTGATAAATTATGGGTCAATCAAACATATAATTTATTATGATCAGTGGTGATATATGAAAAAAATAAACCATTTACAATAAAAATACGAAAACCTTAGATATATATTTGATACCCCAAAATGAGAAAATTTATTAAATTTGATTATTGTTTGGAGTGATTAGTCTGATTTTTTGAATTTGTATCTTTCATCCCACACACTGTAAGATATGTCACCAATATGTTTTCCATACTCGTCAAATACCCATACTGTACGGTAAGTCCCAACTATGCGATCTAGGTCTTTACCAATTGCATTCGCAACTCTATCTTTTTCATAGTCTTGTAAATAATACCACGAATCAGGAACCATTATGGAAACTATGCTCCAGCCATCCTTTGAATCATACGCTATAGCCGACACTATGGGATAATACTCCTCAGCTAACTTATCTAATTCTTCCTTTACATTCTTTTCATGTCTTTCAGCCCATAGGTCTTTTAAATCTTGTGTTATTTTAAACTCTTTAAGTTTCGCACTATTAGGATCTAACACACCACTGGCCATTAGTTTGTTATTATGATAGTATTCTATTTCATAGGTATAATCATATCTTATAGATTTATCTATTAAAGTTACCAAACCCGCAATTACAAATGGGGCAGACAATTTTATTTCATCTTCTGTTCCATATGTCCAGTTTGAACAAGTTACTATTATTTTTAGATTGCTACCTTGCTGTTTAACTGCATACCTTTCGCCTTTGTAAAATTGTGAGTTTTCGCTATATTGAGTTTCAGTTTTTATAAACTTATCAATTATTTCTTTTGAAATTGGCATTGGATGCTCCTTCTTCATTTCTTTTGCATATTCATTATTTGGATCTATCTCCAATGCTTTATCATAGCATTTTATGGCTTCTATATACTTATTCAATTCATAAAGTGAGCTTCCTTTATTACACCATGCGATAGTGTTATTTGGATCTAATTCTAGTGCTTTATTATAACACTCGATAGCCTCGGAATATCTACCTAAATAATGAAGTGTAAGTCCTTTATTATTCCAAATGGATGTAATGTTGGGATCTATTTTTAAAGCTTCATTATAGTACTTGAGTGCAGGTTCATAATCTTTATTATCTATTGCATTGTTTCCTTTTGATATAAGATTATTAATTTTTCCAAGTTTTTCATTCTCTTTTAATTTTTCCAATACTTTATTTTTGTTATTTTTTGCCATAATATTATTTGGATTCAGCTCCAATGCTTTATCATAACATTTAATAGCTTCTTTGTAATTACCTAAATTATAAAGTTCATCCCCTTTATTACACCATGCTTCAGATGATGTTATGTCGTCGTATTCCCCATATATTTTTAATCTTGGACTTTTATCTGTAATCCAGGTATTAACATTATCTAGATAAAAATAATAATTACCTGCCTGTGTAGGATAAATTTTAAATGAATATGATCTAACCTTTTCCCCCGAATCTACCAAAATCTTTCCATTTGGATCCTTTATATAAAACCTCACACCACTTGTTCCTTCCTTTGTTTCAGTCATTGTTCCATAAACCGTATAATTATCTTTCCCTATCGGATCCAAATATATCGCCTTATATGTATATTTACCAGAAGAAACAGAGTATGTTTTATCATTCAATAGATTTTTGTGATGATATGGATTTATATTATCTGAGCTCCCCTCATCTTCGCTAGTGCATCCTGCCAATAAAACAGAACATAATAACAGAGATGCTATAAATAAATACTTTATCTTAATAATTTCACCCCTCTTTAAAAAAATATTATTCTAAAAACTATTATCTATGTTAGAACTATATATTTATATATCGAAAAAAAATAAAATCGAAATTTATAAATATTCAATTACTTTGGGATTTATTTTAATATTTAGATGAGCTCTACTATCGCCAAACACTTATATCCTCATTATGATAATTTTTTGTAAAGGTTAGAGTAAGGTTTCCGCCATTTTGAAAAGGTTAATGTATTTATACGTGTAATTTCGTTCGTATCCATTATAGTTTAATATTTGGGGCGGATGACCTCCTGAAGAATATTCATCTACTAAAAACCTACAAAAATCAATCAATATTTCATTCTTTTCATATTTAAATTGACTAATATAATCAAATACCACATCAGAATACCCAGCATACGTTATATAACATTGTTTATTCTTAAGTTCGGATGGAGTAAATATTGTTATTAATTTAATTAAATCATCTATCTTCTCGAAATATGGTTCATTAAAAATAATACTTTCATAAATTTCTCCAAAAGTAATTTCGTTATAACTGTCATGTTTTAAACGTTCCATTATTAACTCAATTGCGGGTTTATTATCATTTTCATTATCATCTTTACCTGACGCGGGGGGATAATTTATATATTTTATTTGATATTTACTGTATTTTGCCAGTTTATCTTCATAATTTTTTATTTCCAAATATTTATCATAATAAAACTCATAGAGAATTATGAAATACAAAACAAAAATTGTATCAAATAAATATTCATTATTATCATTATTTCCAGTTATTATCCCAGGAATTAAATCCATATTGTTTATATTGGAATTCTTAATCTTGACCAAATATTCATATTTATTCAAAACCTTCTTTAAATGTCTCGGAGTTGTAAAATTAATTGCCTCAAAGAATTTTGCGAGTTTTTCAGCATTATCATTATTAAAAAACTCATATTGCCCAATAAAGTTTTTTACATCGAATGTTTTTGGCATGTTAAATGAAAAATTAAAAATTTTTTCCAAATATTCCTCTGCTTTTTCTCCGTCACAGTATTTATGTTCAAGTGCTTCTGCTACTGCTTCTTTATCTACTGCACAAATATAATTTATATTTTCCCCATCGGTAAAAAATAATTTAAGAGATGATAAAAATTTTAAAATATTTTCTCTTTCGCATCTATCTAATTCATCAATAAAAACTATAAGTCTTTTGTTATTTTCTTTGAGAATTCTAGAAATCTCATCAAGTCCATTTTTTAAATTTTCCACTTCTATATATTTTTCATTATTATATTCAAAATTAAAATTAAAACCAATATTATTGTATTCTGTATTGATACTAACAGATTTTAAAACAATTGCACCAGATTTTAAGAGTTTATTCTTTACCGTTCGAATCCCAAATTTAATATCAGCATTTTTTTCTAATTCATTAACAATATGGCACAATAAGGCATAAGATATGTTTTCTTCATTTTCATATTCCCAAGCATCAAATTTAATACATAAGATAGATTTATGTTTTTCCTTTAAAGGTTTAAATATATGAAACATATCTTTAAACGATTCCCATAATCTTTTAATTTCAGTATTTTCATCAAAATTTCGAGATTCGTCAAATTTTTCAATTAATGTCCTAATTATGCTACTTTTACCACTGCCCCAGTTTCCATATAACGCTATAATTTTATGATTATTTAAAATTTGATTTTTAAATCCTTCTTCAATCATATTTATTTTATTTAATGTTCCAAAACAATCCGTTTTATCATTTACTTCTATATCTTCATCTTTACGATGGTTGTAATTTTCAATAACATAATTTTTAAATGGATTAAAATAATATATATTGTTAGTCATTCTTAATAGGAATTGAATAACACAATGAAATTTACCGAACTCATAAATTAAATCATTCCAATAATATGCAATTGCAATAAACAAACCCCCAACATAACAAAAATACAATAAAATATTGGATATGGACGAATATTGATAATATTTTATTGAAATCCATACAAATCCCATAAAAACTAAAACGGAAATATATTTAGAAATTTTAAAAATTTTAGCATATTTAGGGTGTTTAAACTCTGACAATAGTATTAAAAATATCGATGGCATTATTAAAATAAGGAATATAGTAATATCAGAAATTGGTAAATTTATTAAACTATATAAGACATATAAAACTATTGAAGAAATAGATAAAATTAATAGTGACCATCTATATTTATAACCTAATTCATCTAATTTATCGCTCACATTTTCAGATGATTTTATTGTATCTATATTTTTTAGATGAACCCTACTATCAAATATTATATTAACTGATTTCAAATAATTGGTTATAATTACAATAGTTAAAATACCAATACATAATCTTAATATTTCATCCCCATATATTGATATAATATTCATTAAATTAGTTATTTTATTCAATATATTTAACCCATATATTGTTAAAATAAAAAATAATAAACCTGTAAATCCTAAAAAAATTCTAAAAGACCCATATCTCCCCACAATATTTTTAATAAAATCAAATACTATACTACCACCCTAACTTTTGAGAATAAATATTTTATATATTATTTAAATTTTTTAATACTTTCACACAGAGCTCTAAAATCCCCCTCACTATGTCCCACATTTATACTGACCCTAATCTCTCCATACCTTTTGGAACAGTTGGATATCTAATTCCTATAGAAGACACTATTTTTTAAATAAATATTTTGAAAATAACAATATTAATATTTAATAGAATGTATAATAATTACATATAAAAATTCGGTGAAATTATGGCATTTGAAACTGAAAATATTGAAAATCTTTCAATTGAAGATATTGAAACAACATTAAAACGATTACAAAAAAAGGAAAGATTATTAAAAAAAATATTATTAGAAAAATTAGTTAAGGAATTGGATTTAACAGAAGATGATTTAAAGGACTTTAAAAAAGCAAGGGAGGAAGCATGGAAAGAGGAAAAGAAAAAATTGGGATTGTAATTGATGCAAATATTTTATTCTCCGCCTTAATAAAAGATGCTTCAATTACAAGAGAACTAATTACATCAAATGATATTTTTAATATTTACTGCCCTGAATTTATTTTCAAGGAATTGGAAAAATACAAAAAGTTCATAATTTCAAAAAGGGAGAAAAATAAACAACTTCTTACTTACAAAGAATCCATTGAAACATTACTATATTTTATTAACATAATTCCAACTGAAAGATATGACGATAAAATTAAAGAAGCGTACAATATAATGAAAGATATTGATGAAAAAGACACCCACTATGTCGCACTATCTTTAAAATTAAACTGTCCAATTTGGAGCAATGATACGGACTTAAAAAAACAAAATAAAGTTAAAGTTTACAATACAAAAGAATTACTGATAAATTTTTTAAATAATGAATAATAATTAATTTAAAACATTTTAATACATTCACACAGAGCTCTAAAATCCCCCTCACTATGTCCAACATTTATACTAACTCTTAACCTCTCCATACCTTTTGGAACAGTTGGATATCTAATTCCAACACAGAAGATATTATTTTTTATTAAATGTTCAGCGAGCTCCATAGTTTTTTCTTTAAAAATGAACGGATAAATGGGCGTTAAATTATCTTCTTCTATTGAACAAATTCCTTCGGAATTTGTAGCTCTTCGCTTCGCTCCGATTAAATCGTGTTCTTTAAAAATTTTATTTGCGAGCTCTATATTTTTTTGCAATTTTTTTGTTAGAGCTCCATTTTCCATGAGCTCAAAACTCTTAATACATCCACTAACAACAGACGGAGGAAGGGATGTAGAATATATAAAACTTCGAGATTTATTTATAAGATACTCGATTAATTCCTCAATACCACAAACAAAACCCCCTAAACCACCTACAGCCTTTGAAAGTGTTCCTATTTGGATTATATTGTCTGACGGTTTTAAATTAAAGTGTTTTAATGTTCCTCTTCCATTCCCTAAAACTCCAGTACCGTGTGCATCGTCTATTATCAATATTCCATTAAATTCATCTGCAATTTTTTTCAGTTCATCCAACGGAGCTACGTCCCCATCCATGCTGAAAACTCCATCGGTTATAATAAATATATTGTTATATTTTCCTGCATTTTCTTCCAATAAATCCATTAAATGATTTGTATCGCAATGATTGTAAACTAAAACATCGGCCTTACTCAATCTACACCCGTCAATAATTGAAGCATGGTTTAATTTATCACTTAAAATTAAATCACCCTTTTTGCATAGAGTACTTATTACACCAACATTTGTTGCATATCCTGAAGAATAAACTAATGCTTTCTCAGTTCCCTTAAACTCTGCAATTTTTTCTTCTAACTCCTTATGGTTTATGTTTCCAGATGTTAATCTTGAACCTGTGGAACCTGCACCATACTTTAAGCCTTCCTTTACTGCACTTATAACCTCTGGATGTTTTGATAAACATAAATAATCATTTGAAGAAAAATCTAAAATATTATTATCCTCCTGAGCGTTAGCGAGGGATTTAAAGGATCTGTATAAATTCTGATTTTTTATATCTTCAATTTCTTTTTGAAGCTGTTTTCTAAACATAATATCCCCTCCCAACCTTTTTCTAAAAGGTTAGATCCCAACCCTTTTAAAAAGTGTTGGATCCCAAAAATCTGATACTTCTTTACTTCGTGAAAAGGCATATACTTTGCATCATCACGGCAAAGCCGTGAGTAATAAATCCTGAAAGGATTTATCTGAAAGCTTTTTTAAAGATTTGTTATTCAATAATAAACGGTTTATTCTCTAAGCAACCTTTAGAAAAGGTTGCATCCAAATATAAGTATTAGTTTGCGATTACCCAATAATAAACGGTTTGTTCTCTAGTTTATCTATTAAATCGTCTATATCAACATCATTTTTAACAAAAAATACCCTTCCACCGTCTTCTCCAGCATTCTTTAAGTTGGTTATTCTAAAGTATCCATCCTTTGTAGCTACGTATCCCGTTGTATAACTTTTATTGTCAGAGGTACATAATTCAGCAATAACTCCTAATTTTATAACCTTTGTAGCTACGGCTATTGCATCAACCGTCCTATCTGTTCCCAATTTATTTTTTAAGATTTTATTTTTAAGTTCCTTTGTTGCGGATATGTTCTTAACCCTTACTCCTCTTTCCTTATCTGGTTCCAATCGCTCTCCGTCCATATTTAAAATTGAAGCTCCCCTCATTCCTCCATTATCTATTATTTTAAATGCCTTATCTATCAGTTCATCAGGAATTTCCTCATTTTTCAATATGTTTTTTGCCTTTTCCCGTGCTTCCTCTTTATCCTTACATTCTATTGTTTTTATTGGTAAATGTTTAAAATACTTTATTTCATCATCATTTATTTCCTCTATTTTCAGATTTATAAAATCCGGAGCTCCGTTTTCATGAAACATAGCTCGCTTTACAAACTCATTTACAATAAATTCAACGTCTTCCTTATCTACAATGCTTTCAGCTCCAGATATATGTTTTCCTTTTTTTGAAGCTCTCATTTTTATACTGAACATTTGTAGTCACTCCGAAAAATATTGTGGTAATTCAATTTTACAATATTTTATTATCATATCCTACTTTATCTTTAGTTTTTATAGTCGTTCCACTAACTTCGGCACTGTATAGTATATACAAAAGGGCTAAAAATATACCTACTCAACTTCGTTGAGTAGGTATCTGGTTTTGGAATCCAAATCTCTCGACAAAAATTCTTCGAATTTTTGTGAGTCAGCAAATCTTCGATTTGCTTCGATTTTCTAAAAGGTTTGGAGATTAACTTTAATTTGTCATGATTAATCATTACACTAAAAACGCCTAATTTGTCATTATTTTTCATTAAAAACATTTGTCACGATTTATAATGAGCAAATAAGTATATATAGTTGTTTTTTAACAGTAATATACAAGAAGAAATAAGTTTACGGTGATATCATGAATCTCAAACTAAATAAATTACATGACCACCACTTTAAGGATGATGCATTTAGAGACTTTGAAGAAATTTCAAAAGATTTAAAAAGACCTTATAGGGGAAATAAGACCATTGAAGTACTTGCCTATGTTGTAGGTGCATTGACCATAGCTTCAATCTTGGTCTAATGAGTAAAAGGATTAAAAATTAAAAAGCGGCCAAGGTTGAGGTTATTATTCATCAATAGATTTTCCCATGTAAGGACCTATTTTTGTGTATCCTAACCTACGATAGTATTCTCGTACTCCGATACCGCTGTTGATTAAAATTCTGTTTTTGTCAAATTCATCTCGGGCTATTCTCTCGGCTTCACTTAATAGTAATCTGCCGTAACCTTTATGTTGCCATGTGAGCTCTTTTGTAGTACCTTTAATTTGTTGTTGCTGTCCACAGACATGTACCTGTCTAACCAGTGCTGTTTTATCGTCGATTTCTTTTCTAAATGGTTTATAAGGTATTCTTAATCTTAAATATCCAATTAATATATCGTTTTTAACGTCCTCATATGAAAGGAAGATATCGGTTCCACCATTTGCCTCGTAGTCTTCCCTACAGAGTTTTATATTTTCAATATCTGGGAATACTCCTTTTTTATATGCCACATGACCTACTTCCCTACATCTTATACACTTACACTTGATTCCCTTCTTCTCGAGGTTTTTATAAACAAGTTCTCCAAGATTGCTTTTTTTAACCCCTTCATCTATAACTGTTGCAGGGATATCCCTCTGAATTCTGGAAGTTCTAACCCACTTTGGCATTATGGATTTTGCGTATGTGATTAAATCAATAGCTTCTTCATCATTTATTGGTTTATATTCTCCTTTTTTCCAGAGCTCGTACATTTCAGTTCCTTCAATCACCAGACAAGGATATATTTTTATTAGATCTGGTTTAAAGTCTGGATTGTTGAAAATTTCATAGAACATTTTTTTGTCCATTTCTTCAGTTGTATTTGGCAAACCAGGGATTAAATGATATGAAACCTTTAAACCACTGTCTTTTAACAACTGGGTAGCTTTTGCTGTATCTTCAACAGAATGACCCCTTTTTACAAATTCCAAAACCTCATTATAGATACTTTGGACTCCGAGCTCTACCCTTGTAGTTCCCAACTTAAGCATTTGGTTTATTTCATTCTCCTTACAGTTATCAGGTCTTGTTTCTACAGTTAATGCAACACACCTATGTTTTCCTGTTTCATTTATCTTTTGAGCTTCCTCTAAAGTCTCAGAAATCTCCCCATTCATAGCATCAAGGCATCCCTTTATAAAAGAGTCTTGATAGGAAATATCCCTTGCAGGGAATGTTCCACCCATAATTATGAGCTCAATTTTATCTGTTAAATGCCCTACTTTTTCCAGTTGTTCAAGTCTTGCCTTTGTTTGAACGTAAGGGTCAAAATTATACATTAACCCCCTCATAGTTGCAGGTTCCTTTCCAGTGTAGCTCTGTGGAACGTCCCCAAAAACACTTTCTTTTCCGCCAGGACAGAATAGACACTTTCCATGGGGGCACTTTTCAGGGGATGTCATCACAGCTACAACTGCCACACCAGATAATGTTCTAATAGGTTTTTTTCTAAGTAGTGGGATCAATTCTTTTTCCTCTTCCTTAGTGGCATACTTCAATATATCGGAATTTGGTGGAAAACCGATATTTAAATCAAATTTCCTTAAACATTGGGCTTTAATATCTTCTACCCTTTGTTTTTTCCTTTTAGGATCTAAATTGTTTATCTTATCCTTTTCTTTTAACAACTTGTTTATAATACATCTTATAAATTTTTCATAATCATCCATAAAAATCACCTGACAGACACATATAAAATTGCGAAAAAAAATCCGTAATAACATAATGTTCATGAATAGCAACAGAAATATAATAATATTATTTAGTTATTAGTTAATTTTGAACCTAGTTTACTTCGAGTTTAAATTTGAATTATTGTTATTCAACGAAACTATATATTAAGTATAAAATTGTTAGATTTGTTATTTATGTTTATCCATGAATATATTTGATAGTATCATGATTTTGAGTTACAACTTATTAGTTGTTTGCGAATTTTATTAGGTGATTTCATGAGGGCATTTATAATTGGAAGGTGGCAACCGTTCCATAATGGACATATGAATATAATAAAAAAGATTTCAGAGGAAGTGGATGAAATAATAATAGGAATAGGTAGTGCTCAAAAAAGCCATACCTTAACAGACCCATTTACCGCAGGGGAAAGGATAATGATGATTACTAAAACCCTTGAGAAACTTGATCTTCAAAACGGAGCTCCGATTAATCATCATTACGTTATACCTATCAAAGATATAGAATTTAACGCTATATGGGTATCATATGTTGAAGCTTTAACCCCTCCTTTTGATATTGTATATACTGGAAACGCCCTTGTAAAAGAGCTCTTTGAGGAAAGGGGCTACCCCGTTAAAAAACCAAAAATGTATAACAGGAAAGAATACTCAGGGACCGAAATAAGAAAAAAAATGTTAAATGGAGAGTCTTGGGAGCATTTAGTCCCAAGTGAGGTTGTGGATGTTATTAATGAAATAAACGGTGTAGAAAGACTTAAAAGACTAAGTGAAAAGGACTATATTGGTTAGGATGGCAAAAGATATATTAAACACCATACCAAATATCACCATAACTTATAAATAATATGCAATATAATTCCAATAAGTCCATGATCTTAGGTATGTATGGTCGTACGTGTTAAAAAGATTAAAAACCCAACGGTTGGTTTTGTCTTAATTCCACACGACTGTAATCCTACGATCTCTTTGGGCTGGGAATCATCTATATCTTGAAAATCTAAAATGTCGAAAAGGTGAAAAAATGGCAAGATTACATTCAGGTAAAAGAGGTTCCTCCGGTTCAAAGAGACCTTTAAGAACGGAAGTTCCTACATGGGTCACTTTGACACCTGAGGAAATTGAAAACAAAATTGTAGAATTGGCAAAAGAAGGTAAAGACTCAGCAATTATTGGAATGATCTTAAGGGACACCTACGGAGTTCCAGATGTAAAATTAATCACTGGAAAAAGCATTACAAAAATAATGAAAGAAAACGACTTATACCCTGAAGTCCCTGAAGACTTGATCAACTTAATGAAAAAAGCTGTTAACTTAAGAAACCATCTTGAACAAAACCCAAGAGATATTCACTCAAGAAGAGGGTTACAATTAACCGAGTCAAAAATCAGAAGACTCGTAAAATACTACAGAAACACTGGTGTATTACCTGTTAAATGGAGATACACCCCTGAGAAAGCTAGGTTATTGGTAGAATAACCCCAATTTTGATTTTTGATGAAACTTTTTTTAAAAGTTTCATGCGGGATACACTCCTGAGAAAGCTAGATTGTTAGTAGAATAAATTTAATTATTTTCTTTTTTATTTGTTTTTTAAAAGTCATTAAAATAAAATTTATAGTACATTATTTCCAGAACTCATTATAGAACAGTTCAAAATCTTGGTTGTACTTTTTTCCGATTTTTAAAGCAATTTCTGCCTTTTGTAGTTCCTTTCCAAAATAAGCAGCATGATCTATTTTATTTATCAGTTTATGACTTATCGCAGTTTCATATATCTCCTTTGGAGCTCGCCCTTTAATCATCAGTTGAGGCTTTCCTCTTTTATAGTATGTGGCCACTATTAACTTATTTTCCCTATCAAGTTCGATTTTAAAGCTTCCCTCGTCTAAAACTTGCTTTTTATTTTCTTTTGCAGTTATCACAGGAATATTTTTATGGTTTTGATATGTTGTAATTTCTTCAAATTTTTTGTCCTTGTAGTTTATTAAATCAAAACCTAAGTCTTTAGGTAAAGAATTCCTTCTTTTTGCTAAAAACATCATTTTTGAAGCAATTTTTAATTCTTTTATGGAGTATTTACACTTTGAAGAAGCTTCAGGTGTAAAAAGTATGTTCCCTCCAATTTCTCCCCCAATCGCGGCAATTGTGGCATTTACACCATTGCTATCAACATCAAAAAGTTCTGTAACATTACCAATACCAAAAAACATTGGGATTTTATTCCGTTCTTTAAATTCTTTACATGCAATGATGCTCTCTGTAAAATTACAGTTATTGTTGTATATCGGTTCTAAAATAGGGTCTGCAACAACTTTTATATCGTTCTCCAGCAGCTTTTGTATGTTTTTTTCCAAATCAGTTATTTTTGTCTCTATTGTTTCAGGGACATGATTAAGTTTATAGTTTGTTGGAAGGACCACTGCTGCAGTATTACCCTCTTTTAGATGAGGTAGGAGCTCATCAACATTTCCAGCATCAACACTTAAAATCATGTCAACATCCAGATTTATGGCTTCTATCAATTCTTCGGTATTTAATGTATCAACACTTATAGGTTTGTCTGTGACATCTCTTGCAATTTTTATTATTCTTTTTAATTCATCTGCATGGTTTTCGTTGCTAATCATCCCCAAGTCTATCATATCTGCCCCGCTTTCGACATAATAATTTATCTTTCTTTCCAATTCCTTATCACTGAGCCAAGGCACATGTACAATCTCCCCTAAAACTCTCATTGGGTAGTCGTCACCAACTTTTAAGTTTCCGATTTTTATGTTGTTTTTGCCTTCAATTGGTTTTTCTTCTGCCTTTTTTATCTCTTCTTCAGCCTTTTGTTTTATAAATCTTATAATCTGATTATCTGCATATTCTTTTGTCGATAACTTTATTTTGTCGAGGTTGTTTATTAAAATCGGAATATCGGAAGCTTCCCGGGTAGATTTAAAACACTTAATTCCAGTTTCATCTTCAACCTTCTTTAAATCATGTCTAATTAATCCAGTAACCAAAACAAAATCATATATTTCATGTAGTTTTATATTGTTCTTTGATTCTATATTCTTAATTTCCCTTACTATCAAATTAGGAGTTAAAAAAGCAGCTATTGAAATGTCAGCCATATGAACATCTACATAGTTGTAATTCTTTACGGCACTTTTTACCTTTGAATAAGCCTGTTTTCCAGTTATTATTAGGATTTTCATAAATACACCCAACGTTAGTGCTATAATTTATATTATCCTTACCATTACCTTATACTAATATCCACACACTTATAATGTTTAATAAACAAATTATAGTGCCCGACATAACAAACTTAAATATATCCTTCAAAATATACCTACTCAACGAAGTTGAGTAGGTATCGGGTTTTGGAATCACCAACGAAGTTGGTGAGCTATGAAAACCGTTAGGTTTTCGTTCAATCAAAACCTTTTTCTAAAAGGTTTTGTCTTTAACTATAATTATGTGGTATTATGACGTTAAAACAAATATATGTTAACAAATTTAAAAAGCTAATCGAAAAAGAAAGAAAACATGAAATAGAGTTTCACAGGAATGAAATAAAAAAACTCGGAAGAAAAAGGGAAGATGTAGGTAGAGCTATTTTAAATTTAGATGGTAAAATAAAAGGGGAAATATTTGGGGAGTATATTGTAAGATACGGAAGGAGAGAGCCGTTTAAAAAATTAGATATTTCAACTGGAGATGTTGTCTTAATCAGCAAATACGACCCTCTTGCCAGTGATTTACTTGGAAACGTTGTAGAAGTTGGGAAAAACTACATAGATGTTTCACTTGAAAATATTCCAAAATGGGCGTTAAAAAACGTTAGAATTGACTTGTACATCAACGATATTACATTTAAAAGAATGGTAAAGGCATTGGATACCTTTGAAAAACTAGATACTAGACTTACCAACATAGTTTTAGGTATTGAAGAACCAAAATACACCAAAAGAGATATTTCAGTGAAATTTTTTGACGATAATTTAAATAAATACCAAAAGGAAGCTGTGAAAAATGCCTTAAAATCCTTTGATATATATTTAATACATGGACCTCCGGGAACAGGAAAAACAAGAACAATTTCTGAAGTTATACTACAGGAATGTAACAGAAAAAATAAAGTTCTTGCTACAGCGGATTCGAACATTGCAGTAGATAACATACTAACCAACTTATCAAAGTATGAAGACAGATTCAATATAGTTAGAATAGGTCACCCTACAAGAATATCAAAAGAGCTCATAAAGCACTCACTGTATCATAAAATAACAGAACATAAGGATTACAATAAAATTAAATCCCTAAAGGAAGAAATCAAAAAACTGGTAGAAAAAAGGAATAAGTTTAAAAAACCAAATCCAAAATGGAGAAGAGGACTAAGTGACGATGAAATAATTATTTTTTCCAAGTTGGATAGGGATATAAGAGGAGTGCCTAAGGAAATAATTAAAAAAATGGCGGAATGGATAAAAATCAATGAGAGAATAAGGCATTTGAGGGAGCTCCTAGAAAAAACCGAAAAAGAGATAGTAAACGATATTTTAACAAAAAGCGATATAATCGTAGCTACCAACTCCATGGCTGGAAGTGAGGTTTTAGAAGGTTTTAAATTCGATGTATGCGTTATAGACGAAGGTAGTCAGTCTATGGAACCTTCGTCGCTCATACCGATAGTTAAATCACAGAAGGTCATAATATCTGGAGATCATAAACAGCTTCCTCCTACAGTATTAAGTGAAGAGGAGGAACTTAAACAGACACTTTTCGAAAGGATGATCAATTTATATTCCGATTTTTCCAGCATCCTCCAGATTCAATACAGGATGAACGAAAAAATCATGAAGTTCTCAAATGAAATGTTCTATGAGAATAAACTAAAGCCTTACAAATCCGTAAGAAAGCATAATATTATGGATCTGATAAAGGATGTTGAAACAGATGAAGAAGATATTGATATAATAAACGAAGATCCAATTATTTTCATCGATGTTCGTGGTGAAGAAAAAAGGGACGACTTCAAATCCTACTACAACGAAGAAGAAGCCAAAAAAGTAGTTGAAGTAGTTTCCAAATTAAGAAAATACAATATTCCGGTCAGCGTGATTACACCCTACGATGCCCAGGTTAAATACCTATCTAAAATGTTAAAAGATGATGAAATAGAGGTTAAATCGGTTGATGGATTTCAGGGAAGGGAAGAAGATGCTATTGTGATTTCTTTTGTTAGAACTGAAAAATTCGGATTCCTAAAGGACTTAAGAAGATTAAATGTGGCTGTTACGAGAGCTAAAAGAAAGTTAATTGTAATAGGTTGTAGGGAGCTCCTTACTCAGGACAGCACCTATAACAAATTTTTGAAATACTGCAAAATCGTCTAATCGAAGCGACTAAAGGAAGTTAAAACTACGAATCCAGGGGGATCTTGTCTAATCATTGAAATACTTGCAAAAATTAAGAAATAAATTAATAACAAATAATTTTCACATATTCTTTTTCCAACCGAATAGTTTATATATATGAATATTGTACTTTGTTTGAAATTATTTAACCCTTATTTTTTATATTCATTAAAAATTTATAAAATTTAAATTGAGCAAAATCCCATGGATTAGTTGAATAATCATAGATTATCCAACTTCCTAATCTATGCAAACCAGGTTTGCTGAGGATTGCTCCTTACTACACTATGAAATACAGGAGGTGTCTATTTTTATGATCAAAAAAAGTCCTATTCACTCACCATTTGACGTCCCAAATACAGTATCACTTGTTGCAGGTACCGGAGATGCAGATATTGCATTAAACGCATTTGACATGGCTTTGTTAAAATCAGGTATTGGAAACTTAAACTTAATTAGAATTAGTAGTATTATGCCACCAAAAGCAGAAATTGTACCATTGCCAAAGATTCCAATGGGTTCCTTAGTTCCTACTGCTTACGGTTACCAAATAAGTGATGTAAAAGGGGAAACTATCGCAGCTTCAATTAGTATTGCTATTCCGAAAGATAAAGAACTCTGTGGATTAATTATGGAATATGAAGGCGTTTGCGGTAAAAAAGAAGCTGAAGAGACTGTTAGAGAGATGGCAAAAGAAGGATTTGAAATGAGAGGCTGGGAAATCGATAGAATTGAATCAATAGCTATAGAACACACTGTGGAAAAAGTAGGCTGTGCATTTGCTGCTGCTGCATTGTGGTACAAGTAACATCGCATATTATGCACATATAAATATATATTTAAATAAAACTTTCCACCATATATTTTGTGTACATATGGGGAATATGGCATGGTAACATGATGATAGTGCGTAATTTAAAACATACAACAAAAAATAACCATAAAGGAGGTGTAAATATTGGAATGTCTGGGAAAACACATAATCCTCGAGCTCTGGGGATGCAAAAGTCAGGCGTTGGATGACAGAGAAGGTATTGAAAAAATGCTTAAAGATGCAGTTGAGGCATGTGGGGCCACATTGATATGCGTAAAAACACACAAATTCTGTCCTCAAGGGGTTACAGGGGTAGCGGTGTTGGCTGAAAGTCATATCAGCATACATACCTGGCCAGAATTGGGATATGCAGCAATGGATGTTTTTACTTGCGGACAGCACGTAAATCCTGAAGAGACTATACCAACGATAAAAGCCTTTTTAGAACCAGAAAACATTGAGGTCATAGACATTAAAAGGGGAGTAATGGTTAAAAAGGAGGAATGCAAATGAAGTGCGAAATATGGTTTTCAGAATACCAAACAAAAAATCTAGCATTGTCTGCAAAGGTCAGGGATGTATTGTATTCAGGAAATTCAGAATATCAGGAAATTCAAATACTGGATACCTTAGAATACGGTAAAATACTAGTTTTAGATGGTACATACCAAACTACCGAAAGAGACGAATTTATATACCATGAATTAATATCTCATCCTGCCCTATTTACACATCCAAATCCAAAGAAAGTTTTGGTTATTGGAGGGGGAGACGGAGGTACAGTTAGAGAAGTCCTGAAACACGAAAGTGTAGAACATGTTGATTTTGTTGAATTAGACGAAAAAGTCGTTGAAGTATGTAAAAAATATCTTCCTACACTCAGCTGTGCAATAGACAATGAAAAAGTAAAAACAATGTTCACAGATGGAATTAAATACGTCGCTGAAACAGAGGAAAAATACGATGTTATTCTTGTTGACTGTCCAGATCCAGTAGGTCCTGCAGCAGGTTTGTTTGAAAGGGAATTCTACAAAAACCTATTTAATTGCTTAAATGATGATGGAATAATTGTTCAGCAAACTGAAAGTCCATTGTTCCACAAAGACTTAATACTCAAAATTAAAGGACACTTAAAAGAAGCAGGCTTTGAAATTATCAAACCATACGTTTGTTCAATACCTACCTACCCAAGCGGATTCTGGAGCTTCACAATGGCATCTAAGAAACACGACCCATTAACTGCAGACATGGAAAAAATCAAAGAAAAAGTTTCAAAAATGGAAACTAAATACTACGACGAGGAAGTCCATAGGGGAGTATTTTTAGCCACACCTAGATTTTTAAAAGAATAATTAAATAAAATCCTTCGGATTTATAGTTTCTCGAAGAATGAGAGAATTTAAAACGAAAGTTTTAAATCACTTCACTTCGTTCAGTGATTAAATAAAACAAACTTCTCTTTTTTATTATTTTTATTAGGTGATAAAATGTATTTTGAAGACTACTCCAAATTTATATGTGCCTATGAAACTTTTGAAAATGCAGATTTTGTAATTTTTGGAATCCCATTTGACGCCACTACGTCATATAGACCTGGAGCAAGATTTGGACCTGATGCAGTTAGAAAGGCATCATGGGGGCTGGAAACATATAGCCCTATTTTAAAAAAGGACCTGGTAAATTTAAAAATCTGTGATCTTTATGATTTAAGTATGGAAGGTTCCCAGGACCAAATAATTGAACGGGCTTTTAATGCATCTAAGAAGATAATGAGCTCAGGTAAAATACCTATAATGATAGGTGGGGACCACTCTACAACCTACCCGATAGTTAAAGCTGCCAAAGAAGTTTATAAAGATTTAGCAGTTATTCACTTCGATGCCCACTGTGATTTAAGGGAAGAGTATTTAGGTAATGAACATTCACATGCCAGTGTTATCAGGAGATGCTACGATTTAACAAAGGACATATACCAGTTTGGAATAAGAAGCGGAGACGAAGAGGAATGGGAGTTTGGGTGGAAAAACACAAACATATCTATGGAAATGCCTACAAAGGAAGATATAGAAAAAATAAAAGAGCTCGACAAACCAGTTTATGTTACAATAGATATTGATGTTTTAGACCCTGCATTTGCACCGGGAACTGGTACTCCAGAACCGTGCGGAGTTTCCTCAAAGGAATTAATTAACGCATTGTATCTTTTAAAGGATATTGGGGATAAAATTGTTGGTTTCGATGTTGTTGAAGTCTCTCCACATTACGATATGGGCAATATAACAGCAATTACCGCTGCTAAAATAATAAGGGAGTTAATTTTAACTATAAAACAATAATAAACTTTTTTCTACATCGTATGTTAATTTTTTATTAATTTTTTGAACTTTTATATGTTTGTCATTATGCATCTTTTTAATATTTTTACAACTTGATTGTCAAAATTTAAATATAACAATAAACATAAATTATGCACTAAGAGTTAGTTGGGTGATATTTTTGGTATCTGAAAATGTGAAAAAAGCCATTGAAGAAATTCAAACTCAAATAAAAAATGATAGCAAATATATTGAACTTGTAACCACTGTTGAATACCTTATCGAACTGGTGGACCCTAATAAAAAAGAAGTATTTAACAAAGCCTTAGAAGATGCGGAAAATATGGAAGATGTAATGGAGATATTGAAAGCATTAAAATTACAGCTCGGAGCTCAGGGGGCTAGGAAACTTCTTAAACTATAAATAAATTTAAATTATTTTGAATTATTTTATATGTATTTAGTTTTTAAGATCATATTACTTTATAAACACTCTCTATTTTAGAATTAGCTATTTATAGACAGTAAAATAACTCCCGAAACTATCAAAACTATCCCAAACATTTGAGAATAGGATAGTTGCTCTTTTAAAAATACTATTGCTAAAATTGCAGTTATTGCAGGACCTATTGATGATAATGGAACTATAACACTGGCTTTACCTTTATGAAGGCCATAGTACAGTAGTAGCGAACCTATTACAACCATTAATGCAGAAATTACACCATATACAAGTATTTTTCCATGTAATAACTGTAACCTTTCAGGCTCTTTTACCACAATATATACACATAATATTATACCTACTATGTTTACTATTATCCACTGTAAAAACGGGTCTTTGTCAGATACTATTTTTGCAAAAAATGTTCCTACACCATATAAAAATGCAATTATAAGCCCAATTATAATACTGGTTGTTATATCTATCACCTAAATAATAAAATAATAAATAAAAATAAAATAGCATTTTATTTATTTTTTAACCTATTGGATTCGAAAACCACTACAACGTGGTGGTTTCGTAAAGTTACATGTTTATGACTTTTGCATCCATGATATTATCAACCTTCTTTAAATCCTCTAAAACTTCTTCAGGTATCATATGGTCAACATCTAAAATCATGATGCTGTGTCCGCCAGGCTCTGTTCTACCAACTTGCATTCCAGCTATGTTTATACCGTGATCACCTAATATTATACCGACCTTACCAACCATTCCAGGCCTGTCTATATGTCTAATTATACATATTACCCCTTCTGGTTTGATATTTACGTTATATCCGTTTATTTCACGGAATACTGGATCATTATCTACTACAGTACCGACTATTGAAATTTCCTCTTTCTTTCCCTTTGCAATGATTTTTATGGCGCTTCCATAGTCACTTTCTGACATTGTGCCCTCTATAACCTTAATATTTCTGTTTTTTGCTATTGAAGGAGCGTTTACCAAATTAACCCCTGCAAGTAAAATTGGAGACAATATACCCATTAAGAATGTTCTTTTTATCATCTCTGTCTTCTCTTTTGCAAGCTCTCCCATGTATATTATTTCAACTCTTTCTATAGATTTATCAAGTAACTGTATTGCCATTGTACCCATTTTTTCTGCAAGTACCATATAAGGTCTCAGCTTGCTAATTTTTTCAGCTGGGAGAACTGGTAAATTTACCACGTTTTCTGCAGGTTCTCCTCTTAAAATTTTGAGAACTTGCTCTGCAACAATTGTACCTGCACTTTTCTGAGCCTCTTCTGTAGAAGCTCCTTGGTGAGGAGTTCCAATTACATTGTCAAGTGTCAACAATGGGTTTCCTTTTGGAGGTTCTTCTTCAAATACATCCAGTGCAGCAGCTCTTATTTTTCCATTTTTCAAAGCTTCGTAAAGTGGTTTTTCGTCGATTAATCCTCCCCTTGCACAGTTGACTATCACAGCATTCTTCTTCATTAAGTCTATCTGTTTTTTGCCGATCATGTGTTTTGTTTTTGGAGTTACTGGAACGTGAAGGGTTATGAAATCACTGCACTCGCATAATTCATCTACTTCCATTAACTTAATTCCTAAATCATTTGCCACATCCTCTGGAATGTATGGATCGTAAGCCACAATATTCATCCCAAATGCCTGAGCTCTCTTAGCCACTTGCTGACCAATTCTACCTAACCCAATGATACCAAGTGTTTTTCCGTAGAGCTCAAAACCTTTAAATGATTTTCTGTCCCATTCCCCTCTTTTCAGTGATGCGGTAGCTTGTGGTATGTTTCTAGCTGCTGAAAGCATTAAACCAAGTGTCAATTCAGCCACTGAAATTGATGATGCATCTGGAGCATTGACTACAACAATACCTTTTTCGGTGGCAGCTTCCATATCTACGTTATCCACACCTACTCCAGCTCTTGCAATAACTTTGAGCTTCTCTGAAGCTTCAATTATTTCTCGAGTAACTTTTGTTCCACTTCTAACAACCAAAGCATCTACGTCCTTGATTTTTTCTTTTAACTCTTCGGTAGTTAAACCGGTGGCTATTTCAACATCTCCTGCTTCTTTCAATATTTCCACAGCGTCATCATGTAAAGGGTCAGTTATAAGAATCTTTGGCATTAAATCACCTTCTGATAATTAACAAATTTAAAATAAAAATATACGTACGAATATCATGTTATGAATATCATGTACAACTATTGAATTTATATAATCTAATTATTTAAATAATTAATACATTATTAAACAATTACTACAATTATGGTCGTTTGCGGAATAAGGTTTCGTCTAATCGGAACCAGAGGTACAAGTAGTGAAATCGAAGATTTCACCCAATATTATAATGTAAACGACTTTCTATTATTAGCATAAATATGTTATTTCAATTGCAGAACAACTATACTCATTAATATAAAAACATGACGCGAACGGATAAATAATATAATGCCATATATTATAAAAAATATTTATGGTGGAACAGCATGTATGGAATTTTAGTTTTAGAAGATGGAACAGTTTTAAAAGGAAAAGGATTTGGTGCTGAAAAAGAAGTTTTGGGAGAATTGGTATTTAACACGAGTATGACTGGTTATGTTGAAATACTTACAGATCCGTCATATAAAGGGCAGATTGTTACCATGACTTACCCTTTGGAAGGGAACTACGGAGTTAAAGAAGACTGGTACGAATCAGAGGGTATCAAAGCAGAAGGTTTTGTTGTAAAAGATATTACAAGTAAGGATTTAGACGACTTTTTAAAGAAATACGATATCCCAGGAATAGCAGAAATTGACACCAGATTTATAACAAGAAAAATAAGATCAAAAGGTGTTGTTAGAGCCTTATTAAAAACATCATCAGAACCTATTGGTGATTCAGAAATAGAAGAATTCATAAAAAAGGCAAAATCCCACAAAGACTTATCAGAAATAGACCTAGTTCCTGAAGTTTCAACAAAAGAAGTTATAGTTCATGAAGTGGAAGGTGTAGAGGAAAAGGCGGTTTGTGTTTTAATAGACTGTGGAGTTAAAAAAAGCATAATTAAGTGTTTAACAGACAGAGGTTGTAAGGTCATACAGGTTCCTTACAACACCACAGAAGAAGAAATTTTAAAATATAATCCAGACTTTGTTTTAGTATCAAATGGTCCTGGAGATCCTATAAGAGTTAATGAAACAATAAATACCGTTAAATCATTAATTGGAAAGATTCCTGTAACTGGGATTTGTTTAGGGCATCAAATTATTACATTGGCATTAGGTGGAAAAACCTACAAACTTAAATTTGGCCATAGGGGAGGAAACCAGCCAGTTAAAGACTTAAAAACAGGTAAAGTTCATATAACTTCCCAAAACCATGGATTTGCAACAGAAAAAAGCATGATGCCTGAAAATGTTGAAATACTACATATAAACTTAAACGATAACACAGTAGAAGGAATCTGTAAATTTGAAGATGCAGAAAGTGGAAAAGTGGTGGCATGGAGTGTTCAGCACCACCCAGAAGCTGGACCTGGACCACATGACGCAAGATTTTTATTTGACCAAATCATTGAATTTGGACTAACTGGAAAATTATAACTTTTATATTTTTTGTTGCCATGCCAGAGGAAGGAATAATTTTAGAGACCTACACCATACTATCTATTTTAATCTTTAAGAGGTATTTTTATGGACCCGAGAATTAAAGAGGTTAGACTAAACGCTTCTATGAAGGCCCTTGATTCAATTTACAAAAAGGATTTAATCCCAGATCAAGTCTATGAAAATTTAAAAAAACTATTAGACTTACGGAAGCCTTTGGCTTTCGAATCCGGCCGGTTTAAAGAAAACGGTTTAGATGAGCTCTTAAACTTCTTAAGTAATACCGATGTTGAAAATGATAAACCGAAAGCTATCGTGGCTTTCAGTGGTGGTGTAGATAGTACCGCATCTGCAACAATTTCTAAAAAGATTTTTGATGTAACTGGAGTTACTGCCTTCTCAGACTATATTATGGTGGAGGAAAACAAAAAAAGGGTAAAAAATACTGCAGATGCTTTAAAAATAAAGCATGAATTTGTGGAGATAGACTTAAGTGAGATTTTTGAAGACGTTATAGCTGGAAAGTATCACCCATGTGGAAGATGCCACAGTGCAGTAGAACGATCAATTTTAGAGTATGCGGCGAATAACGATATTAAGTACATAATATACGGCGACATGCTCTCTGTCGGATACTTATCAATAGTTGCTGAGGAAAACGGCATAATAAGAATCAATATGCCTTCATTTTTAGTTTTAACAAAAAACGAAAGTAGGGAACTTTTAAGAAAAAGTGGAATTGAAATAAAACAATCCTATGGATGTAAATTACTTAAAAAATCACACAATCACAAACAGATGAGAAAATTTACAATCCAGAGAATCTTAAGGGAAGTCCGAGCTCAGGTTATTGATAAAGATGAAGGTTTGAGGAATATTTTAGAAGTGCTGAATTTATAAGTTCCTATCTTTTGCTGTTTCTGTTTCCTTCTTTTTTTTTGAAATATAACGGAATGTTTCCATCTTTGTTTAATCAAACAACGTAGTTGTTTGATTTCCAACCTTTAGAAAAGGTTGGATCCAAATAAAATAATGTTTTTCAAACTTATTCTTTTTTTAACATCCTTTTAACTTATATTTCCATCCTTGTTTAATCAAACAACGCAGTTGTTTGATTTTTTAATCGAAGTAAATCCTAAGGATTTACTGACTCACGAAACTGAAGGTTTCGTCGAGAATCCGTAGGGATTTTAAGATAATGGATGTGTCTTTCAGACTTGTGATTTACACGAATGTATAGATTGTGAATATTAGTTTCCATCCTTGTTTTAATGGATGTGTCTTTCAGACATAAAATATAATGGAGGTTGAGCGTAATGAAGAGTAGTTTCCATCCTTGTTTTAATGGATGTGTCTTTCAGACTCATTAATGGATGATTATGACACCGATACAACAGTTTCCATCCTTGTTTTAATGGATGTGTCTTTCAGACCTTTTTGAGGTGGTTTTATGGGCTTGATTGTTGAAGTGTTTCCATCCTTGTTTTAATGGATGTGTCTTTCAGACAATGCGAATATATGGAAATCCCAAGTCCGTTTCCAGGTTTCCATCCTTGTTTTAATGGATGTGTCTTTCAGACATATACAGGTGCAATATCTTCTGAAAATATTATTATGTTTCCATCCTTGTTTTAATGGATGTGTCTTTCAGACATTATTAGATGAAGCAATTTATTTAGATAGGTATGAGTTTCCATCCTTGTTTTAATGGATGAGTCTTTCAGACATATGGAAGAAATAAAAGAAATAAAAGATATTGGTTTCCATCCTTGTTTTAATGGATGTGTCTTTCAGACCCTATGCTTTCTACCTTTTTTTATGGTTTTACTAGTTTATATGTCTTTCTATTTTTAACCTATTTTTCTTACTGGTTGATTATCAAATAGCATATA
>NZ_AQXV01000038.1:0-31040 GCF_000376965.1 Methanothermococcus thermolithotrophicus DSM 2095
CCGGTCACTTTATCTTTGCCCTGGTGGTGTAGCTCGGCCTATCATACAGGACTGTCACTCCTGTGACTCGGGTTCAAATCCCGGCCAGGGCGTATCTCTTTCTTGGGACGTAATATGTTCTGTGCGTTTGAATCTCGGATAGGACTTACTTTTATAATAGAAAAAATAATCCATACATTTAAATTTATTATAACTACATGTGATTGAAATGGGATCAGAAGAATTTATTTTTAAAGGAAATTTAATTAAAAATATCTTAAAAAATCTATTCGGAATAAGAAAAAAATTTGATAAAGGGAAAAAAACAGAGGAACCACAATTGGACAGCTGTATAGGTTGTGGGCTGTGTGTGGATGTATGCCCTACAGATGCTATACAGGTATTCAAGTTTAGGGATATCGTATGTTCCAGCTGTGGAGTTTGTCTAGAAATATGCCCAAATGACGCCATATTAGAAGATAGATATACCATAGATAAAGATAAATGTACAAAATGTGGTTACTGTGCTATGTTTTGTACAATACCGTTTATAAAAAATGAAATTCCACTACCAAAAACACCAATGATAACAAAGGAGTGCAATAACTGTAGATTATGTGTTGGGAAATGCCCTGAAAACGCCATTTATGCTAGTGAAAATAAGATCCATATTGATGGTAAAAAATGCAAAAACTGTTTAACCTGTGTAGATTACTGCCCCATGAATGCTATAGTTTCATCAAATGATTATGTAAAATCCTGCATTATTAATGTGGATATTAACTCCTGTATTTTTTGTAAAGAATGTGAATATGTATGTCCTTTAAAAAATAGGTAAATACTGTTGTATATTTTTAATATACTTATTAATTACTCTTTTAGATATTAGATTTTTTAAATAATAATGCATAAATACTATTTAATACTTTTTTGATGATGTATATTAAATATTATATATTAGAAATTCTAATGGGTGAAGTTATGAATAAATATAATGTCGCAATCGCTTTTACCGTAATTTTAGCCGTATTATTTTCTGGATGTATTGGGGGACAAAATTCAAATGATTCAGAAGAAAAGGTATTGACTGTATATGCGGCTTACGGTGGAATGGAGACTATAGCAAAAGAATTTGAAAAAGATACTGGAATAAAAATGGAGTATGTATCAATGTCTTCGGGAGAAGCATTATCTAGATTAAATGCAGAAAAAAACAACCCCTCGTGTGATGTATGGTTTGGAGGAGGGGTTGACGCATTTATAAGTGCTAAAAAAGATGGAGTAATAACTCCTTACAAATCTCCAAATGTTGAATACATTGATAAGAAATTTGTTGATAAAGACTATTATTGGACAGGGGTTTCACTCGTTACAATTGGTATATTGGAGAATGAGGATTTAGTCAAAAAGAAAAATCTTCCAGAACCAAAAACCTGGGATGATCTGTTAAAACCAGAATATAAAGGAGAAATCATAGCATCGAACCCAACAATATCTGGAACTGCGTATTTCACAATATGTGGTATATTACAGATGAAAGGAGAGGAAGAAGGTTGGAAGTACATGGATAAATTGTATGAAAATGTTCCATTCCTAACAAAAAGAGGGTCCGGCCCTAAAAAAAAGGTTACTTCTGGTGAATATGCATTTGGTATATCTCCCAACCCACACAATGAACCAATGAGAAATAAAGAGCTCCCTATTAAGGCAATATATTTGGATAAGGTTATATGGTGGCCTGCACCAGTGGCTATTGTAAAAGACTGTAAACATCCAGATAACGCAAAGGTATTTGTTGACTGGGTACTCTCCAAAAGAGGGCAGGAAGCTTTAATGGCTGCCAGCCCAAGGGTTCCAGTAAGAAGTGACCTTGAAACCATTGAAGGGGTACCAAATCCAAAAGATTTAGACTTTGTCGATATGGACTTTGTTTATTGGGGAGAGAATCGAGATGCTGTTTTAGATAAATGGAAAGAAAGATACCAGACGATTACTACTCAATAAATATACTTTAATAAATTTTTTTAATTATTGATTGGGTGGGACTTTGAAATTTGAAAGAATTATGGGACGTCTCCCGCATTTGGTGGCATTTATTTTTGTAGTATTATTTGTAGTATATCCGGTGTTAACTGTATTTGTGCAGTCTTTTTATGACGATGGATTTACATTAAAGTATTACTTGGAGTTTATTAAAAATCAGTACTACAGCAGCATATTAAAAAACAGTATAATGGTTGCAGGACTGTCAACTTTAATATCGTTATTTTTGGGACTATTATTTTCAATACTTATATTTAAAACAGACATCAAAGGAAAGAATTTTTTAAAAATTGCAGTTTTTTTACCGATAATCACGCCAGGATTTGTAACATCTTTGGCATATGTATTTTTGTTTGGAAGGCACGGCTTAATAACCAATGGAATATTGGGACTTGAGCCTAATATCTATGGTTGGAAAAGTGTTGTTATAATGCAGTCAATTGATTACACTACAACGGCATTTTTAATAATATCCGCTGTGTTATTGTGCATAGATAGTAATTTAGAAGATGCAGCACGGAATTTAGGTTCAAATGAATTTAAAGTTTTCAAAAATGTTACTTTCCCCCTACTTCTTCCCGGGGTATTGAGTGCAGGGCTTTTAATATTCATGCAATCGATGGCTGATTTTGGAACTCCAATTATAGTTGGTGGGAATTTTAACACACTTGCAACAGCATCCTATTTTGAGATAATAGGAAATTATAATACTCACATGGCATCAACATTAAGCATTATTCTGCTGATACCGTCCTTAATTTTGTTTTTATTGTATAACAAGTTCCATAAGGGATATGGTCAAACCTTTTCAAAGACAAAGTCATATTCTTTAAAAAATGGGCATAAGATACTGTTATCCATACCAGCTGTTTTTTTCTCTGTTGTAGTGTATCTATTGTTCTTAGCAGTATTTTTGGCAGGATTTACAAAGGGTTTTGGATACAACTATACATTTACCTTGGATTATTTTATGGAGGCATTACAAAAAGGTTTTCCTGCATTAAAAAACACCATACTCTTTTCTTTGTCATCGAGTGTGTTAGGTGGGTTACTTGGTATGAGTTTTGCCTACCTGGTTGTAAGGGATAGATTTTTTGGTCGTAAATTTTTAGATTTGCTTTTAATAATGCCGTTTGCAATCCCTGGAACATTTATAGGTATTGGTTATTTGCTGGCATTCAATGTTCCACCATTATTATTGACTGGAACGGCGCTAATCATCATATTAAACTGCGTTGTTAGAAAGCTACCATTTTCCTTTAAAACTGGGAGCTCTGCATTACTTCAAATGGATAAATCTATCGAAGAGGCATCTTTGAATTTAGGGGCCGATAGATTAAAAACATTTTATAAAGTTATTTTGCCGATGTTAAAGCCAGCCATAATTTTTAGCATGATATACACGTTTATTACCACAGTAAAAACACTGGGTTCGATAATTTTTCTTATAACTGCGAATACAAAGGTTTTATCGGCAATGGTATTTGAAGCTACCATAAATAGTGACCTTGGGGTTGCAGCCTGTTATTCCATAATGATGATAATGCTGTCGATTGCAGGAATATTCCTTATTTGGAGGTTAAAAGGTGATAGCGTATGGTCTTAAAACTCTCAAATATTTCAAAAACTTATGAAAACACAAATAATAATTATAAGAACTCATTGGATTCGCAACATAGTTCGGTTTTAAATGTACTTGACAATATTAATTTAGAATGTGAAAAAGAGCTTATTTCCCTTTTGGGACCGAGCGGTTGTGGAAAAACAACATGCCTTAGAATTATAGCAGGTTTTGAATCACCAAACAAAGGCAGGGTTTTTTTAAATGATGAGGATATTACACATTTGCCCCCAAATAAAAGGGACATCGGAATGGTATTTCAAAATTATGCCCTTTTTCCCCATTTAAATGTTTTTGAAAATGTTGCATATGGATTAAAGCTTAAAAAATTGAAATCAAATGAAATAAAAGAGAAGGTTAAGGATGCTTTGAATCTAGTTAATTTAGAAGGGTTTGAAGATTATAAAATAGATGAGCTCAGTGGGGGGATGCAACAAAGGGTTGCAGTGGCAAGGGCCATAGTTATAGAACCAAAGGTTTTATTACTGGATGAACCGCTTAGTAATTTAGATGCAAAATTAAGGATAAAAATGAGACGAGAGCTGAGAAAGCTCCAAAGAAGATTGGATATTACCACCATATATGTTACACATGACCAAGAAGAGGCCCTCGCTATTTCCGATAGGGTGGCGGTTATGAACAATGGCGTAGTTGAACAGATCGATACTCCTGAAAATATATACAAATTTCCAAGAACAGAATTTATTGCAAACTTTATTGGTACCATAAATGAAGTTCCAAAGTCTATCCTGGATGATTTAAATATACAGTATGATAAAAAATACAAATATTTTGTTAGGCCTGAGCATATAACTGTTGGAATGGGGGATTTTACTGGGAAGATAGTGGATATTGAGTATCTTGGTAATTTAGTGAGATATACTATTGAATATGATAACAACACGCTAATCTCGGAAGTACACCGAACAAAAACGATTTTAAAAGAAGGAGAGGAAGTTTTATTTGGTATTGAAAAAAATTCTATATTAAAAATTATTTAAGATAAATATGTGTATGCACCAGATCTAAAAACTCGTCAATATATTTTCTATATTTTTCGCTTCCCATATTATTATAATTTATAGTATTATTTTTAACATAATCTATACAGTATCTTTTCCATTCTTTGCAAACCTTGTCATCTACGCCCAATTTCCTCAGTAAATTACAACTGCCTTTTAAAACATAATTTTCAAAATAATTATAATTAATACTATATTTTTCCTTCAAACAATAATCAAAATAATTATATATTTTTAAATTTTCTTCAAGGGAAATATTGTATTTCAATCTTATTTTGTACTTCCAAAGATTATCGATCTTTATATGGAAATCATAGCCTAAACAAAAAGAATATTCTTTATCGTTTTTTGGTTCAAAGAATTCAAAAACATTATCATCGTAAAAATGTGTTATTTTCCTCTCCAAATGAGAAATATGGTTTATATCTGGAATTACACATCCTAAAAAGAAGTTATTTAAATCAATATTATTTAAATTATTTTTGATTTTTTTATTAATATATTCCTTCCCAAGTACCAAATGAGTAAATGAGTTAGGCATGTTATCAATCTTACTTCAGGTGTTCGACGTCATCATCATCTGGAATGTACCTTATGATTTTGTTTCCACTCCTCAAGCCATGGAGTAGAGCTCTATCCGTGTAGTTTAAGATAATGTTCATTAAATCGTTTGAGAAAATCCTTAAATGGCCTTTTGAACACTCCCGCTCATTAAATCTTTTTACATCATCAGTTCTTACGTTGCTTCCCACAATTGCAATAGGCACACTTTCACCAGAATGGATAAGTGTTCCAACAGATGGGGTTGAGTGATCGGCAGTAATTACAACTAAGTCTTCTTTTAAGTCCAATATCGGAGATAAATAACTGTCTATCTCTTCGATAACCTTTACCACTTTCATCGGGTCCTTTTTGTGTGATGATTCATCGATATCTTTTGTGTGGATATGGATAAAGTCATAATCTTTTAGATCTATCCCGATTTTTATGGCTTCCTCAAAACTATCCGCTGCTATGTAGTCCATTTTTAAAAGTTTTGCAAGCCCTTTAAATACAGAACTATTTGCAATAACAACTCCTTTCATTCCCCATTTTTCTTTAAACGAAGGTATTTCTTTATTTTCAGAATGAAATGAAGTAGAATTAGAATCGTTTAATCCCTGACTTTCAGGATATTTACCTGCCCATTTTGTCAATAAAAAGTTTGCAGACTGTTTTTCTCTTCTTTTTCTTTTAATATTTACATCATGATTTTCAAGGATTTGATGGCATTTTAAAAGATACTTATTTAATGCTTCTGCTGTGCTTTTTGCCTTATCAAATTCTATTCTACTATTGCACAGTTCTTTAATGGGGAAAACTTTCATAACATGCCTGTTCCTATAAAATGGATCACTATCTGAAATTTTATCTGAAATCCATCCATTTTCTTCCTTTATTTTCAGAATAAAATGTACATCATAGGAATATTTTAACTCAAATTCATAACCATCTACAAAGTTTGGAATGGAATCCACTAATTTCTCAATCTCATCTATGGTAATATCTTTTGTTCGTCTATCAATAACACAAAGTCCATCTTCATCCTTTTTTACGAATCCAAACGTGGCCCTCAAATAAATACTGTTGTGATCCATTTCAACGTCTTCCCCTAGGGCTTCAATAACGCCCCTTCCGGGAAAGTCCTCTATATTGTAACCCCAAAGCAGGAAATGTGCCACTTCCGTTCCCAAAGGTACTCCTTCTTTATATGGGATCATAAGTCCGGTCATGGCTTTTTCTGATAATTTGTCCAAATTTGGAGTATTTGCATACTCAAGAGGAGTTTTATTATTCAATATACTGGAAGGCCTATCACCTAATCCGTCTAAAAGTACAACAATTGCCCGCATAATACCCCATTTTTAAATAAAGTTTTTAACAATTTCAATATATCTAAAATCTCCCTCATACCCTTTTTTAATCAGCTCCACTGAAGATGGATAAATAAACTCATTCAATATTTTAAGGATTTTATCCTTATCGAATATTACTTTCCCATCTTTATCCCTGTAATTTCCACTAAATACGCATGAAAACTGATTTTTACCCTGCTCCCAACTGTGTCCTATTATTTCCTTTATTTTAGCTCCTTCCTCTACATATTTCACAGGGAGCATAAGTTCAACATCGAATTCTCTACAAATTTTATCATAAACTTCTAAGGTTTCTTCAAGTTGATCAATTTTAAAATCATTATCATGGTGCACCCTTTCCCCACTTATAATTCTCCCTCCCAAATGTTTTGAAATTGGGATTCTTAGAATTCTTAAGTAGGAATGACAACCTATACACGGTGAATAGTACCCATATTTTTTAGAAATAAGCACTGTAAATCTTCCATTTAATGCGTTCCAAAGTTTTGGTTCAAA
Source organism: Methanothermococcus thermolithotrophicus DSM 2095 (assembly GCF_000376965.1). Lineage (NCBI taxonomy): Archaea > Methanobacteriati > Methanobacteriota > Methanococci > Methanococcales > Methanococcaceae > Methanothermococcus > Methanothermococcus thermolithotrophicus. The sequence continues at coordinate 7,077 of NZ_AQXV01000038.1, forward strand.
CATGAAATGGAGCGGTAAAAGAGTTTTATCTGTGTATAATTTTTTTATTCTATTGTTTAAAATACTCCAGTTTTTATAACCCACTTCTTTATCTCCATAATCTGTTCCAGTAAATGCCATAATTGGAAGGACAACATTTACATCGTCATTTTCCATGGCTTTTATTATTGCTGCTGCACTATCCCTCCCTGAAAATTCCCCGATTACAATTTCATCCAGCTTAATTCCATTTTCCTCAATTATCTTATATGTTTCATCTGAAAGTGTTAATTCTTTAAATGATTTTTTAAAATCAATATGCAAAATTTCACCTTATTTATGATTTTCCAGATATTCCTTCAACATATTTTTGGTATTCATGCATTCATCGTATTTCATAAGTTCAACAAGCCAAAAATCACATTTATGGTCTAAAAGTCTATCTAAAACTGGTCTCAAAACTTCTATATTTTTTGGTGGAACATGTCCTATATCATCAAGTTCGATATCATAGACATGAACATTATATATTCTATCTGAAAACAGGTCTATAAAGTTTATCCTATCTCGATAGTTTGTATGGCCTATATCGAATGTTATATAACAGTCGGCATAATCCGCAACTTTAATGACATTATCTGGATTCGATGAAAAACCTTTTCTTAAGTTCTCAATGCATAAATTAATGTTTTTCTTTTTTGCATAATCATTTAATTCAGATATATTATTTAATAGTGTGTCAAAATCAGGTTCATTACTACCGCCATTGTGTAGATGTATTGTAAGGTAGGAATGGCCATCTATTTTGTCAATGATATTCTTTAATGTATTTAAAGCATTCGTGTTTTTTGGGTTCCCTATATCTACAATTGGGGCGTGATATCCAATAATATTTTTATTATCGATTATTTTTGGATAGTAGTGGAGACCCCAGTCCATGCACTCAAATTCAAAAGACGGGTTTTTAGAACGCATACACATCCCAATCATATAATCACCAAAACCCCTTTTGTCTATTAAAATATATAAAACTGTCATTAAAAAATCTAATAGCCAATCCCCTACACGATCGTTTGACGAAAAAGAGATGTAAATTTTTTCAAAAAACCTTAAAAATACTAGTTGAGAATCTTAAAGAATAGCAAAATAAGTATAAATTTTAAACAAAACATGTTTATGTAGAACTGGAAGTCATTATCCTACAACAAAAATGACTACAGTCGTTCTGAAATTTTGAGCGAAAATTATATTTTTAATTTCAATTTAAATTGGATTTTTGCTAATTTTATTAAATTGAAATCTTGACGAAAACTTCGTTTTCGTAAATCTCAACGAAACCAAAGGTTTCGTGAGTCTCTACAAAAATTCGAAGAATTTTTGTGAGTTCGACAAAAACCAAAGGTTTTTGTGAATCGACAAATTTCAAAGAAATTTGTCTCGATCAGTAAATCCTTCGGATTTACTTCGATCGACGAAATCCAAAGGATTTCGTGAATCGACAAACCACAATGTGGTTTGTCTCGATAAGGAAATATTTATACACTCTTTCGCAGAACGACTATATATGTTGGATTTTATAATATGATAAATCATGCATGTGAATCATACCTATAGCAAGTATAATATATGAGGGTGAAAATATGGTGACTGTTTCCATAATAGGAGGAACCGGCTATACTGGAAGTGAGCTCTTAAGAATACTTTCCAACCATCCAGAAGTTGAGATTGAATATGTTACGTCAAGAAAAGAAGATGGTAAAAAAGTAACTGATTTGCATACCCATCTAAGAGGACTTGGAAACTTAGATGAGCTCGAATTTAAAAATATTTCTCCAGAGCAGATAGACTCAGATATTGTCTTTTGTGCAACTCCACACGGAGCATCAATGAAAATAGTACCTCAGCTTTATGAAAAAGGTTTAAAAGTTATAGATTTAAGTGGTGACTATAGATTTGAGAATATGGAAACTTATGAGGAATGGTATAAACTTAAGCACACCGGAAAACTTGATGCAGTTTATGGATTACCTGAGCTGCACAGGAATGAGATAAAAAAAGCCAAAGTTGTTGCAAACCCGGGATGTTTTCCAACAGGGGCTATTTTAGCATTGGCACCACTTGCAAAAGAAGGCTTAATTGAAGAAAGAGTAATAATAGATTCAAAAACAGGTGTTAGTGGTGCAGGTGTTGAGGCTTCCCAAACTACCCACTTTCCAAATGTAAACGAAAATATAAATCCATACAAAATTACAACCCATAGACATACTCCTGAAATTGAAAAAGAATTGAACAAGTTAAGTACAGATGGTTTAAAGGTATCATTTACCCCCCATCTTGCACCTTTGACAAGGGGAATATTGACCACGGCACACACTTTCTTAAAGGATGATAGTATAAAAAGAGACGAAATAATCGATTTATACAAGACCTTCTACAAAAATGAACCTTTTGTAAGGGTATTTGAGTCTGGAATGGTCTCTTTAACAGGGGTTAGAGGTAGTAACTTCTGCGATATTGGAGGATTTGAAATAGATAGGTACGGAAGATTAGTTGTAGTTTCAGCTATTGATAATCTGGTAAAAGGAGCAAGTGGACAGGCAATTCAAAATATGAACATAATAGCAGGATTTGATGAAAAAGAAGGTCTTTTCACGGGAAGTTTAAGACCTTAATTATTTTTTATTTTTTTTCGGTTTGGCCCTATCTGGTGACTTCAAATCTTCCTGCTGAGGAATGCTTTGGTAGAGCTCTTATTCCAAGATTTTTTAGATAGTTGTAGGTGTGAGTGTCTTTTCCGTGAATAAATATTTCCCCTAAATCTTCAACCGTGTTTATATCTATAGATGCATAAAATGAAGGATACACCACCACATTCAAACTATTATTTTTGGCTTCTTCAACATGCTTTAAAAAACTGAATCCCTCGTATTTTACTTTAATGGCATTTTTAGGATTTAAAAGAAGTAAATTTGTTCCGCCACCTCTTGATGGACATATGACTATGGAATTTTTAACCGATTTTTCCACAATACCTTTTAAATTTTCTTTTTTTAGTAGTGGAACATCTGCAGGGGTTATTAATACAGAATTTTCTTTTATAGAATTGATGGCATATTCAATGGCATGATTTAGATCTTTAATATCATTCTTCTCAAGGATTGGTACCATACCATGTTTTTCTGAGAATTCCAATATTTCTTTATCCTTACTGACAACATAGCAAACATCACAACAGGATTTAATACCTTCATATGTATCTAAAACCATGTTTTTAATTAGTTCTGCCCTTTCTTCACGACTTAAAAAATCTTTGAGTCTTGTTTTTACACTGTTGAGTGGTGAGACTGGTATTAACGCTGCCAACATCTTATATCACTAATTTAATTTTCTGAGTAAAATGTAGATAGTTATAATTAGTTATAAAAAAAGTCTTGCATTTGCAAAAGCACCTAAATTACCTGTTTCCCCATGTCCTGGAAGGATGTTATTTACCCTTTTTTCAAAAGCTAATCTTTCAAGCCTTTCTACCGATCCCCTTAGTTCGGCAAGGTTTCCTGTTGGTAAATCATACCTTCCGACACCGTATGCAAATAACGTATCTCCGGTTATGAGGTTATCTTCATAAGCCAGGGTAATTCCTCCTTTTGTATGTCCAGGGGTTTCTATAACGTCTATTCCTAATTTATTCAGCTCCTCGGTAACTTCATTGACGGGTATTATTTCTTTTGGAGGTATGAGCTCGTCACCAAACAATGAAGCCACTGTAACATTATCTCCTTTTTTTAAGTGTTCAATCTCTAAACTGTTTATTAAAACAGGAGCTCCGAAATGTTCCTGAAATAAATAGTCACTACCGCAATGGTCATAGTGACAGTGGGTGTTTATTATATAATCGATTCTATCGGCTAATTTTTCTATTTCTTCTTTCAAGAATTTAAAAGTCCTTGGAGTTCCAGGATCAACTAGTATGTTCTTTTTTCCAGTTATAAAGTAAGTATTTGAATCAAAACCTATTCCATTCAGCCTGTAAATCATGATTTCACCTAATTTTTCATTTTATCTTAAATGGACGCAATCTCCTGTATTGACAATTTCTACTCCTTTTTCGGTTTTTAGGCGTATTCCGTTGTAATCAATATCTAAAACTTTACCTACAATATCTTCTCTAGAGGTTGTGATTTTTACGATTTTTCCAAGGGTTTTTGAGTATCCATTGTATTTTTTCAGTAGTTTGTCGTCATCTAAAAGCAGGTTCTTTTTAAAGTTGTTCATGAATTTATTCAATATTTCCATCCTATCGAATTCTTTATTTTCCAGGATTTTTAAAGAGGTTGCAATATCCAATATTTCTTCGTTTATTTCGTTGTTAATATTTATCCCAACACCTAAAACTAAAAAACTATTTTGGAGGTTTATTTCGCTCAATATTCCACATATTTTTTTATAGCCTATAGAACATCTGGTTCTGTATGGTGTTTGGCATGATCTCGTTGTGTAGATATGACGGTTCGGATTTATGAGAATACATGTTTGAAAATTAGTTTTTGAGGTGTCCACTATAACGTCATTTGGCCACTTGATCCCAAAATCTTTTTTTGAATATGTTTTTAGAGTTTCTACTGCAGATATTGAAGCTAAATAGTTCATTTTTTCATAATTGCATCGATTCGAGGCAAATTCATTTAAATCCATTAAAATAGAAAAATATAGCCCCCCAAAGTTAGAAAACCACGTTCTTCCAAGCCTACCTCTCCCGCCGGTCTGTGTATCTGCAACCACTATCAAGTTCCTTCTGCCGTCTTTCCCAAGTTTGTAACAGTATTTGTTTGTTGAATCTACTTTTTCCAAGTGTATGATCTCAAAATCCACAGTATCCCTGTGTTGCGTTTTATATGCCTTATATTTGGATCCAACCAAACCTTTTAGAAAAAGGTTTGGATTCCAAAATCGGATACCTCTTCACTTCGTGAAGAGATATATTTGAGCTGGCGGATTTCTATAAAACCAAGTCTTTTACTTCCAAACCTTTTAGAAAATCGAGACAAATCAAAGATTTGTCGAGTGATTTGGGGATCCAACACCTTTTATAAAGGGGTTGGATGTGAACAACTAATAATTCTCCACCACATTCAAGAAGAACATTTCTGGCGTAGTTTTTTTAACTATTTCTGGAAATATGTATATATTGTCCTTTAAATCTTTTTTTAACCTTCCCACAACTAAAACAACATCTCCTTTGTTGAAGTTGTTGAGTGTCTTTGCCATGCCTTTAAATCCTGTAACTCTTACATCTCCTGTAAGGTCGTCTATAGTTAAAGAACAGAAGTCCTTTAGCATGTTGGAGTACTTTGATATTACAACACCATAAACAGCCACCCTTGAAACTTTACCGTATTTTTCACTCATTAAGTAGTTTGGTTCCCATCTGCCCTCTGTTGCTACAAATTCTCCGCTTTTTAAAGCATCTATTGGTATTCTTTTTGCAGTTAATCTCATGTTACCCCTTTAGTCCACTATTTTATCTTTACTCGACAAATTTGAAGAATTTTGCGAGTCGGCAAATCCTTCGAATTTGCTTCGAAAACAAGCTAAAAGCTCTGGATCAGTATCATTTAAATCCAAAAAGATATCTACAAAAATATTTATGCCCTTGGGGGTTAATTTGGATGTTCCAAGAACCATAAATACATTCCCTACTTTAAATTCTATATTTTCATTATTTGGAGTATTGGATGTACCATAACTTCGTTTAGATATTAGTATCGATCCGGTTTCATCTTCGAGCTCTACTTTTTCATGGTTTCCAACGCCCCCTAATATATTTACAACCTTGCCGATTAAAGCGACTTTTTCATCAACTTCATTTATTTCATCTATTTTTTTCAACTTGTACATGGTATCACTAATTACGATGGCGTTTATCCTACATACTACTATTACATTTGTTATTCTTTATTTTTTGAAATCGAGATAAATTCTTCGGATTCCCTAACGATGCATTTGTTCTTGGCTAGATTATTAAATTCTGAAATTGGATCTGTCTTATCCCATTGTCTGGTTTTAAATATCAGATTTTTTGTATAGTCGTCGTAGGTAGGTATTCCTTTTACAACAACATCCATCCCCAATAGAGTTTCAGTTAAGTACGGTAGTATATCCTCGTCATCCAGGATGAGCTCTTTTAAATATTTGAAATCCAGAACATTGGTATTGTTATTTAGTGTAACCCTTATGTTCCCAGTGCCGTCATCAATGGTGACATTACACAAAAATAACCATTTTAAGTTTTCATCCTCTTCACTTACTTTATTTCCACATTTACAGATAGCATAACCTCTTTTAAGGATCATTTTTTTGTTACACTGGCCACATATTGGAAAATATGGCTCTTTTGAATGAAGTGCAATTATTATTCCCCTGATCTCCGCACCTATATTTTCATTCAGCTCCGAAATATTTTTTCGAGAATATGAATATTTTTTTTCCATTATTTTGTGGACTAGTTCTTTAAGTGGAGGTAAATCTGATTCAACTTTTGATATTTTGCCCCCTCTACCAATTGACAGATGGATTCTATCTTTGTATTCTTTTGGAGAGTATGCATTTTCTATTAGGATGGCATCCCCTTCATCTATACCTTCGATTAAATTTATGTCGTCTCCCCAAAGTGATAAAAGACCTCTTCTGGTTCCATCGTTTACAATTATATTAACTACTGGACTTCCATTAACTATTTTCTTCTCAAAAATCTTTTCGACCCTTACAATGGCATTTATTTCCACCATTTTTTCTAAAATATCGCATAAATTAATGGTTTCAACCTGTACTGTAGAGGAGTTCAGAGCTTCCGGTTCCGGTTCTTCATTTAATATACTTGTTAAATCCATATCATGATTTTTGGCCATCTTGTCCACCATATAATAATATAAATATATGTTAATTAGATAATAGTACCTATGAACGGCATAATTTTATTAAATCGATTTATCAATATTGATTTAAATTATTTAACAACTATAATAACTGTAATATAATATATCAAAATTTATTTATATATTATAGGCATAATGATATATTTAAAATTCGCTTTTTGGTGAAATTATGATAGGAACTCCTCTTTTTTCAAATGCTAAAAAGATAGTTTTACTTGGAAGTGGGGAATTGGGCAAAGAGGTTATTATTGAGGCCCAAAGATTAGGAATAGAGTGCGTTGCTGTTGATAGTTACAACGATGCTCCTGCAATGCAGGTGGCACACAGAAGATATGTAATCGATATGAAAGATGGGGATGCATTAAAAGCCATTATTGAGAGGGAAAATCCTGATTATATAGTTCCTGAGATAGAGGCTATAAACACAGATACTTTAAAAGAATTGGAAGATTCTGGATATACGGTAGTTCCAACCGCAACTGCTACAAAACTGACTATGGATAGGGAGGGTATAAGAAGATTAGCAGCAGAAGAACTTAATTTAAGGACCGCAAATTATGAATTTGCAAGTTCTTTAGAAGAATTAAAAGAAGCAGTTGAAAAAATAGGAATACCTTGTGTAGTCAAGCCAATTATGTCATCATCAGGAAAAGGACAGAGTGTAATAAAAAAAGAAGAAGATATTGAAAAATCATGGGAAATGGCAAAAAGTGCAGCAAGAGGTATTGGAAGTAAGGTCATAGTTGAGGAATTTATAAGTTTTGACTACGAGATAACTCTTTTAACTGCGAGAACTGCTGAAGGAACCAAGTTTTGTGAACCTATTGGACATATACAGGTGGATGGAGACTACCATGAAAGCTGGCAGCCACACCCAATGAATGATTCAGTAAAGGCTAAAGCTCAAGAAATGGCTAAAAAAATAACTGATGCCTTAGGCGGTTACGGAATTTTTGGTGTAGAATTATTCATTAAAGGAGACGAAGTCATATTCAGCGAAGTTTCCCCAAGACCTCACGATACAGGAATGGTAACAATGGTTACCCAAAAAATGAGTGAGTTTGAAATACATGTTAGATCTATTTTAGGGCTTCCAGTAAATGTGGATTTAGTTTCCCCTGGAGCAAGTCACGTAATTAAATCCGATATTCAAAAATGGGCCCCTCAATATGATATTTCAGAGGCTTTAAAGGTTCCAAATACAAAAATAAGATTATTTGGAAAACCTGTGGCTAAAAAAGGAAGAAGGATGGGTGTAGCTTTAGCAACCGCTGAGGATGTGGAAACTGCAAGAAAAAATGCAGAAAAATGTGCTCATTTAGTTAAAATACAGTAAATCCTTTTATCATCACATATTTTTTTATTATCAAATAGAGGACCACTATGGCCCATATTACTATTACTGCAATACCTTCTTTTTTACGAAACTTGTAGTTTAATGGGTAAAATGGTTTACTGCCCATTGGGGTTAAGCTATCTCCTACTATATGGGATAAGTAACCTAAACCTATGGGGATTGCATAATGGTAAAAACCATCGAAATTTACAAGATATTGTGAAATTACAGTAAGGGCAATCCAAACAAACACTCCTATTGCAACAACCTTACCAAGTAGTTTGTCATTTGTAACCATTATCAAGGAAAGTAATCCTGCCATTATTGGAGATATTGAACCTATTTTATAAGATGTAAATCCTAAAATAGATGAAACTACGATCAAACCTAAAAGTGTATGTGTTATCCCCCTGTGATTTGCAAAATATGGTATTAAATATAGTATTAATATAGAAACTGCAGCTATAAAAAAGCCTAAATCAAAAAATTTGGGCTTGAATATGTAAACAAGTATGGAGATTAAAACTAGAGCTCCAGATATATACAACCCCCTCTCTACAATTTCAGATTTTACATCATGGTCTAAGTCAGGATACAGAGCTCCAGCAATAACTAAAAATATCTGTTCTGGAGACGAAATGAAAGGTAATCCCATCATTATACCAAATATTACATGCCCTTTCCAGTTCATTTTGATCACAAATTAGTTGATAATATAATTTTTTAGTTTCTTAATGTTTAAATATTAAAATTTGTTGTAGCTGAATAGTTAATATATCTATCCATTAAAAAAGAATAAAGCATTAAATAATAAGTTATACAAAAAAGACAAAAGAGATTGATATTTATTTAAATCAAGCTCTCAGCATCTACTTTGTTTTTTATCTTTAAAATGAGCTCAGGCATCATTGTTGTTATAAATGAAGTTTCCGCATTTTTAACTGCTTCTTTATCGTTTCCATTGCACCTATAAGCATTAATTCCATTTTCGTTTAGTATTTTAACTGTGGATTCTTCAACCCAGCTGTTGGCATCACTTATATAAACTTCCTCTGGTTTCAGTACATCAACCAAACCCCATGAAATGTACCTTCCACCTAAAAGCCCCAATTTTTTACAATCGTAATCTCTTTCTATATCATCCAACGTTTTTCCAACATTTAATCTATTGTAAAGCTTGCTATTTCTAACTGAAACCCAATGGGCATCTCCAATAAGGTAGTCTCCGAAGGTTTTTGGATAAATCAAACTTTCATTTTTGTAGTTTAGGAATTTACAACTTCTTGTAAGTGTTATAAGCTGACTTTTATCTATTATGTGAGCTCCAGGATTGTTCATAATTTCTTCTTTTATTATTCTTAGAACTCTTGGAAGACCGAAATTACCTCTTCTGGCATCTTTTGGAGAATATCCACACATGTATCCATGATGGTTGCCACTAAATCCCGTTAATATGACGTTTAATCCGCTTCTCAAACCTATTCTACATTCGTTTTCATAGGCCCCGTTGGTGGCTACAACGCCTCCTTTAACTAAAATTCTTGAAACTGCTATGGCTTTTGCAAATGCTTTAAGGTTATCCTTTGCTCTGTTGAATGGTCCACCTTCTACAACTAAAACATCTACGTCAAAATCAATGCAGGATTTTAATCCAGTTATTAAATCCTCATACCCGTCTCCAATGTGAAAGATACCTTCAAGACCTTTTCCGTATTTTTTTGCAGCTTCTGCAACAACTTTCATCTCATCTAAAGGAGCTCCATGTTCGTCTCCACCTTGCTCTTCAACTACGTTAATACAAACTGTAGAAGAAAGTTTTATCCAGTCTTCAAACTCATTGGAATATTCTTTTTCTTTTTCTATCAGTCTTTTGTGGATTCTGCCTTTTGGACATCCTTTATATGGTGGTCCATTGTAGTAGCAATCCCCCACACAATGTGTTATTTCTTTTGGGAATCTCATAGGTCCGTATTTCCCAAAATGGTCTAAATCAAGTGGAACCTCTGTGTTTTCATATACTTTTTTCATAACTTCTACAGGAGAAATTCCCTCTTTTTCCCCTATATCTGCCAATGCATAGGCGCAAACATGTATTGGGAACCCCATATAATCTGTCAACATACAGTTTTCTATAAATTGACTAAGACTTAAAGAAGAAGCGCAGGGACCTATTCCAACTTCTATTAAGTCACAACCCAATGGAAACTTTCTTAGGTTGCTTCCTAAAGTCTGGATATCCTCAATACTTAAGCTGTCAACGGTATCGACTATATTTATAATATCTTTTTCTTTTAAACTACCTTTATTGAGTTTTTTAACTATAAGTTTTCTTAGCTCTAAGGCACAATCCAAATCCTTTATAGCGTTTTTTATAAGGTCTTCCATAATTTTCACCAGGTTATTTTTTAGCCACCTTTTGCCAATGCTTCATAACATCCCACAATATCGTTTAGTTTAAAGGAATAATTGGTAAATACGATTTCTTCTGAATTTTCTTTTATTTTCAATTTTATTGTATTTTTATCATTAGTAAGTTTCACTTCATCCCAACTATAAAATGCTGTGTCATTATATACGATGCCTTTTTCGTAAAATTTTATGTCTTTGTAGTTTATTCCAAATAAAATACCTAATCCAATAAGTAATACTACCATACCAAAGATAATTCTAAAACTATCAATATCTGTTATTAATCCATAACTCATTAGCAGATACTTTAAAAACACCAGAAATATTCCAAATGATAATGCAAAAGTTAAATATTTGCCATTCATCGATCTGTATTTTATCTCATACAAAAACTTCCCTTTATCATATTTTCTTATTTTATACAATAATGACCCTTTAATGTATAACAGGGGGATAATTACTAAGAAGAATGAAATATCATTACCTATCGTTCCAGCGTTTAAAATCCAAATGGCAATATAAACAATAACAAATATTAAAGTTAATTTTTTAAACTTGTTTGGGTGTATTCCTATCATTTATATCGGCCCCTTATTTATCGATAGAGAGTATAAATACCTATAATTGCTGTTGAACTATTATTTCTTTTGGAATGTTTTTTATTTTCAATACTGTTAAATCGCCATTGTTGATTTTATTCACTTCTCCCCATTCATAGTATGCAATTCCATCAATTACGATTCCCTTTTCGTAAATTGTAATTAATAATGAATATTCGAAATTAAATCCCATAAACAATGGTAATAAAACCATACACACTATTAATATTTCGATTATTAAATAATAGTAAAATGGATTAATTCCCACCATATTATCTCTCTAATTTACTCAATATGTTTTTATATAAAACAATTTTCTTTGGAATGTATTCTATTTTTATTTTCATTTTACTCCCTTCTTCATCCGTATTCAACTCATCCCATGTATAGAATGCAGTATCCCCTAAGACAATGCCCTTTTCATAAAATTTTATAGGCGGTTTCCAAATAATATAGTTCCCTAATAGATTATATATAAAATCCAATATTATGAGTATTAATAACAACCATGAAGGTATTATATTTTGATAATACGATATAAGCGTAATTCCCAATATTATAATTATAAATGAGTCGTATTTTAATTTAGATAAATTTATTTTACCCTTGTGGATTAATTTACCCTTATTTATACTCTCTATTTTTATAAAGGAATAAACGTAAATTGTTAATGATATAAACAAAATTGTGGTTAGAAATATTATAACTAACGAATCCATACGAAGAAATACTGCAATAAATAATACAATAAACGAAACTAAAACAATAAAATTTAATATAAGTGGATCCGTCCCCCTCATAATTTCCCATATTTTATTATATTTGATTACTTATTATTAATTTCTTATTTTTGGCGTTAAACCCATCTCTCTAATTAATTTGAGTACATCATTTAAATTTCCGGTTTTTGGATTTCCCACCCCTTTAATATTCATGGGATGGTTGTCAGGTATTACTGTAGCTATATTACTTGCACCTCCCATTAATGCAAATTGCACCAATTCCGCCCCTATCGTTGGAGATGGAGATGTTATTCTTATGTCTGGGAACATCAATCTTACAATGGCTATAGTTTTAGCCTGTTCTAATGCTGAACACCTTGGATGATTTTCCATTGGCGTATCTTTGTATGGGTTGAACCCCATTATTGGAATTTCGCCTACTCCTAACTCTTTTAAAAATAAAAGATGGTTTACTCTGTCCTCGTAGCTTTCCCCCATTCCAATTAAAAGACCAGAAGATAACTCTATATCATGTTTTTTTACCATTCTACAGACTTTTATTCTATCTTTCAGTTTTTCCCCGGGTTTTACCTTGTTGAATAATTCTTCATTTGTAGTTTCTAAGTTGCAGCAAATTGTATCTATGTTGTATTTTTTCATTTCCTTTATGCATTCTTCAGTTAAATCTGCTCCAGCATTAACTAAAACTTCTAAATCCGTATTTTCTTTAACTATTTTTAAAGCCCTTAAAACCTCTTTTCCCTCATAACCATGGGCAGATGAACAACTTACCCTTTTAATTCCTGATTTTTCAATGGCTATTGCAGATTTTTTTATTTCTTCATCAGTTAGTTTGAATGGTTTAACATAACCTTCTGAAGAAGTCCCTGCTGCAAAACCGCAATAGGCACATTTGGGGGTCACTTCACAGATGTTTGTAATGTGTATTGTTGATGTAATTTCTATTTCGTCCTTAAAAAAATTTCTAACTTCAGAAGCAATTGAAAATAATTTTAAATAATCTCCGTAATTTTTCATTTTAAAAAGTTCTAATGCCTGTTCCTTAGTTATTAGTCCGTCTTTGGCATCTATTTTCCCATCTTTTAAATCTTGAAAATTATCTTTTATTTTTGTAAATATCATTATGCCCACCAAAATAGCCAAATATAATGGATAAAATTTTTTAGATTAAATAAAATCCTTTGGGTTTACTTCCCTGTATAGACTAGGATTTTCGTTGTAGAACTTTAAATAGTAAAGAGAGCGTGCTGTTACACTTTAATTTTCACCTAGTTACTTCAAAAATGAAAAAAGTAGTAGTTATTTGATATTTAAGTTATTTAGAATGTTTATTTTTTAAGTTCGCAGCAGCATGATTCTTCTTCTGCAGCATGCTTTTCAAGAACTTTTAATGCTGGAGGAAGGATGTCTGACAATGGACCGAAGCACATACTGTCTGCTGTACCGGTCAAAGCTTTTGGATCTAAAGTTTTTTCCATGTTGTTAATTCCTTCTTTTCTCATTAATTCTAAGATTTGTGTGATTGCTTCATCAGCCATCATTTGAGCGAAGTCAGCAGGAGCTCCTAAAATTTTTGTAACTGCATCTCTGTAAGCTAAGACAGCAGCGTAAACTGGTGCGGTAACAGCTGAACCCATGTCACATACTGGGCTAATTAAGTTTGCAGGCATTTTATATGCTGTTCCTCTTGCTTCTTTAGCTATGCAGTACATTTTTTCAACAGCTTCTTCTGAAGCGTATCCTTCTGAGATGAATACTTGTCCTTTCATTTCAGGAACTGCTCCTGGGTGGTATGAGATAATATTTAAGTCGTCTCTTCCTAAGTCTTTGAATATTTTTGCAAATTTAGGTGTTGGAATAGTACATGCGTGTGTTACAATTGCACCTTCCTTTATAGCATCTACGAATTTTTTAATGATTGCTGGCTGGCTTCCTCCTTTTGGTAACCATGTGATGATTATATCTGCATCTTTAACAGCTTCAACATCGTCGGAAGTTACTTTTAAACCAACTTTTTCAGGGTGTACGAAGTGTATGCAGCCTTTTGGTGGTTTTGGTACTTCTTTTGCCTTAGCCTTAACAGCATCTCTAATAGCAGGCATTACCTTTTCAGGTTCTCCAGCTAAGTGAGCTTCCATAACTTCTTTTGGGTCAAATTCATCGATGATAACGAGACCTGGTTCTTCTGCAAAGCAAGGGTCTGAAACAACAACTTCATCAATTTCATCAACTAAGTGTAACAATTCTGCCCCCATTGTAATTGTTGAATGAGTCATTGTAATTTCAGGGATTCCCACTTTTTTTGCAACTTCTGCTGCTCTTGCAAAGTTTGTAATTCCACATGCAGCGTGTGTCCTATAGCATCCTGCACCTAATATTGCTACTTTCATACTCCACCTCATTGTATTACAAAATATGATATTTGTATGGTATATTACTATTGATAGTATTATATTATATAAGTTTAACTATTAAATATTCTAATATATTATATACTTCTATTTAAGGTTTTCAATAAAACTAATAGCCCTTATCGGAGCTCCATCGACATCTCTAATTTTTAATGGTAACCCTACAAAGGTAAAATATTTATTTTCCAATTTTTCCAAGTTGTTTAGATTTTCAATTATGAAAATTCCATTTGAAAGTAATTCTTTATGGACTTCGTAATTTCCAATGGATGCACAGTCAACACCAACAGCTTTTGGGCTAATATTTAATATATCGTCCAGATATGGTTCAATATCTATTTCCTTTTCAAAGTATTCCTTTCTTCCCCAGTATTTTGATATATTGGTGTTTATGAGAAGAATGTCTATTTTTCGAGTTTTATCTGCATGTAGTTGATTAAGAAATTCATCTAAATTTTTAATATTTACACAAAATCCAGTGCCTATTACTATATCCTTAGAATCACCTTCAATGTTATTATTGTCGATTCCAACGTGTTTAGGGTAATCTATATGGGTAGAGATGTGGGAACCAAGTTTAATCTCCGAGATTGTATAATTTTCAACATTTAATGGATTTAGTTTAAATTCTGGATCTCCAGGGTATGTAAAATTGGTTATTTCATGAGATAAGTCGATTATTTTCCCTTCAAACATATTTTAGCCCCTATGGTGTTGATGATATTCTAGTTTTAAGTCCTCAATATCTATAGTTGTACAATATTTTTTATAGGATTTTGCCATATTTTTAACAAATTAAAATTTATTATGGTACTATAATTTGAAATTTAAGATAGGAACGATATATGTTCTTTCAAGTTTGTTGTTGGTAAAAATGCAAAGAATTCCGAGAACAACTAAGTTTTAGGTATTAGTTTTATTGATATCAATTTAGGGTGATAGTTTGAGATACGATTTTCATACACACACCGTTTTTAGTGATGGTGAGCTCATACCTTCAGAGCTCGTTAGAAGAGCCATGGTTCTAGATCATAAAGCTATAGCAATTACCGATCATGGAGATGCAAGTAATTACAATGAATTAATTGAAAAAACGATCTTGGCAAAAGAAGAGTTGAAAAAATATTGGGATATAGAAATAGTTGTTGGGATTGAACTTACACACATTCCTCCAAAGTCCATACCTAAAATGGCTAAAAAATGTAAAGATTTAGGGGCTGAAATTGTGATGGTTCATGGGGAAACTGTAGTTGAACCGGTGCAGGATACGACAAATTATTATGCTTCAATATCTGAAGACGTGGATATTCTAGCTCATCCAGGTCTTATAACTGAAGAAATAGCACAAAATATAAAAGAAAACGAAATATTTTTCGAAATAACTTCTAGAAAGGGGCATTCACTTACAAATGGCCACGTTCTTGATGTTGCAAGGAAATTCGATATACCTACTTTAATAAATACCGACACTCACGCCCCAGAAGATTTAATTGATTACGAATTTGCAAAAAAAGTTGGATTAGGCTGTGGAATGAGTAAAAAAGAACTTGAAGATTCACTTACAAATAATCCTAAGGAGCTCTTGAAAAGAATTATTGGATAAACTTTACATTTAAACTAGATTATTATTAAAATCTTTATTACAGCTCTATTTAAATTGTAATTTATTGGTTATAACTAAGGTGATTCTATATGGATAGAAGTATAATTTCAGAAATAGTTGTTGATTTATTCAAAGAGGCTGCAATATACTTGCCAGAAGACGTTAAAAATGCATTAAAAGAAGCTGAAGAAAAAGAAGAAGGAGTTTCAAAGGATATTTTAAGTGCAATAATAAGGAATAATCAGATTGCAGAGGAAAAACAAATACCTCTTTGTCAGGATACGGGAGTTCCAATCGTGTTCTTAAAAGTTGGAAAGAACATAAAAACAGATGAGATTATCGAAATAACCGAAGGAATTAAAGAAGGTGTTATAAGGGCTACGAACGAAGTTCCATTAAGGCCAAACGTAGTTCATCCTCTAACAAGGGAAAATCTAAAAACCAACGTTGGATTAGGCGCCCCATTTGTAAATATTGAATTTGATGAAAGTTTGGACAGAGAAATCGAAATAATCGTTTTTCCAAAGGGCGCAGGTAGCGAAAACATGAGTGCACTCAAAATGCTAACTCCTGCAGAGGGGATTAATGGAATAAAGAACTTTGTTCTTGAAACCATTGCAAATGCTGGAGGAAAGCCGTGCCCCCCAATTGTTGTTGGAGTGGGAATTGGTGGAACCGCCGATGTATCATTAAAACTTGCAAAAAAGGCACTTTTAAGAAGTATCGGCGAAAAAAATAAGGATGAAAATATTGCAAAATTAGAGGAGGAGTTATTAAATGGGATAAATGAATTGGGAATTGGTGCTATGGGATTGGGGGGTAAAGTTACCGCATTAGATGTTTTTATTGAAATAAATGGTTGTCATACTGCTTCTCTTCCTGTTGGTATCTGTATTCAATGCTGGGCACATAGAAAAGCTAAAAAGAGAATTTCCCTTTAGGCTTTTAATTTATAGTTATTGTATGTTAAAAGAGAAATTAATAATGATCATTATTGATACTATAACTTTGGTGGGTAAGATGAACGAAATGAATGAAGAGAAAGTGTTAAATGAACTAAAAAAATACCAGGAAATGGACTTAAAATATGAAGAAGGGAGAATATTAGGTTCAATGTGTACAAAACCACATCCCATATCAAGAAAAATAGCCCAAATGTTTTTTGAAACTAATTTAGGCGATCCTGGACTTTTTAAGGGTACTAAGCTTCTTGAAGAAGAAGTCATAAGTATGATTGGAAAATTTTTAAAAAACGAAAATCCTTTTGGATACATTATATCTGGAGGAACAGAGGCTAATCTAACTGCAATAAGGGCAATGAAAAATGTTTCAAGATCTAAAAATAATGGAAAAAATAATGACAATAAATTAAAGGTTATAATTCCCGAAACAGCACACTTTTCCTTTGAAAAAGCAAGAGAAATGATGGACTTGGAAGTAATAAGGCCACCATTAACAAAATATTACACCATGGATGTTAAATTCATTAGAGATTTTGTAGAAGACAACCATGTTGATGGTATTGTGGGAATAGCAGGATGTACTGAGCTCGGTACAATTGACAATATCAAAAAGATATCAAAAATAGCAGAAGAAAACGATATATTTTTACACGTTGATGCTGCATTTGGCGGTTTTGTTATCCCATTCTTAGATAATAGATATAAATTAAAAAATTACAGCTATGAGTTTGATTTTTCACTTGGTGGAGTTTCTTCAATAACTATCGATCCTCATAAGATGGGTTTAGCCCCTATTCCAGCAGGTGGTATACTATTTAGGGATATTTCATTTAAAAAATACCTGGATGTGGATGCACCGTATCTTACTGAAACACAGCAGGCAACACTGGTAGGGACAAGAACTGGAGTCGGTGTGGCTTCCACATGGGGAATAATAAAACTTCTAGGAGAAAAAGGATATAGGGATGTTGTATCCCAATGTATGGATAAAACATACTATCTTGTGATAAGGGCTAAGGAATATGGGTTTGAACCAGTAATCAATCCTATTCTCAATATTGTTTCTATTAAGGACGAAAATCCAAATAAAACATGTGAAGATTTAAGAAAAATGGGATGGTATGTATCAGTATGTAAATGTGTAAATGCCTTAAGGATAGTGCTGATGCCACATATTGAATTGGAGCACATAGATGAATTTTTAGAAAGTCTTTCGTCATTAAAGAAAAATTAAAGCTAATGTGAAAATTGAAATACTTAAATTGGTTGTATCTACAATTCGTGGAAACACTATAAAAATAATAAAATAATAATACGTAAAAAAATAACATGAATTATGGGTATAAGGTGAAATAATGAAGATATATTTGAATGGAAAATTTGTAGAAAAGGAAGATGCAAAAATCTCTGTTTATGACCACGGTGTATTGTATGGTGATGGCGTATTTGAAGGTATAAGGGCATATGATGGAGTAGTTTTTAAATTGAAAGAACATATTGACAGATTGTATGACTCTGCAAAATCCATACTTTTGGAAATCCCCTTGAGTAAAGAGGAAATGGAAGATGTGGTAGTCGAGACACTTAAGGTAAATAATCTAAAAGATGCCTACATAAGGCTGGTTGTAACAAGAGGTATTGGAGATTTGGGACTTGATCCAAGAAAAGCATTAGAACCTACTATTTTCTGTATTGCAGAGCCTATGAACCCATTACTTGGAAACGATGGAATAAGGGTAATAACATCTTCAATAAGAAGACTTCCTGTAGATGTTGTTAATCCTGCAGTAAAATCCTTAAACTATTTAAACAGCATTTTAGCAAAGATTCAGGCAAACTATGCTGGAGTAGATGAAGCGTTCCTATTGGATAGTGAGGGTTATGTTGCAGAAGGTACTGGAGACAATATATTTGTAATTAAAAACGGAGTTATTAAGACACCTCCAGTTTCATCAAGTGTTTTAAGGGGCATTACAAGGGATACTATAATTGATTTAGCAAAAGAATTGGGATATGAGGTTTTGGAGGAGAGGCTAACACTTCACGAACTTTATGTAGCTGATGAAATATTCATTACAGGTACTGCCGCTGAAGTAGTTCCGGTTGTTGAAATAGATGGTAGAAAAATAAACAATGGCGAGATAGGAAATATTACAAAAACATTGGCTGAAAAATTCGAAAGTATAAGAACAAAACTCGGTAGAAAAGTTTACTAAAAATTCACTAACTTTTTTTCGAAATTTCTAAAACAATATAGATGGGCATAATGTGTTATTTAAGCACTATATACCTGTAGAATATTAACATCCATAGGAGCACCGCTATCAGCATCAAAACAGATAGTATTGCAACAGATGGTGAATTTCCAACCACTATTGGAATTGGACCTATCATTACTACTCCTGAAAATTGAATATCATTATTTTTTGAGTTTTCATCATCCTGAACTCTATTTTTATCTGGAAGAATCATTCCAATAGTTAATACCAAGAATCCAATTATGATTAAAAACATCCCAAATGTTATAATAATGGGTTTCATAAATACCCCTTTTTAAAATTTTAAAAAGAAAATAAGTATGGTTGAAAGGTGCAAGCCCCTTTTCAAACCCCGTACATACCTATTCACTCCGTTCATAGGTATTGTTTCTATTATCTTTGAGAGTTTAACGGATAGTTAGGGGCTTCGTTTGTAATTAACACATCATGTGGATGGCTCTCTTTTTGACCACTTTGAGATATTATTACAAATTTAGCTTTTTCATGCATTTCTTCAATGGTTTTAGCTCCACAGTAACCCATTGATGATCTTAAACCACCTATTAATTGGAATATAACGTCACTTGCAGGTCCTTTGTAAGGTACTGCTCCTTCAATACCTTCTGGAACTAATTTCGCATGTTTCATATGGCTTTGGAAGTATCTGTCAGCTCCAGCACCTACTCCACCAGACATTGCACCTAATGAACCCATTCCTCTGTACTGTTTGTACTTTCTACCGTTAATGGTCATTAATTGTCCAGGTGCTTCGTCAGTTCCTGCTAAGAGACTTCCAATCATAACTGCATGAGCTCCTGCGGCAATAGCTTTTGCAATGTCTCCACTGTATTTTATACCACCATCTGCAATAACCGGGATATTGTGCTCTCTTGCAATATCTGAAACTTCAGCAATGGCTGTAAGCTGAGGTACCCCAACACCAGCTACAACCCTTGTTGTACATATTGAACCAGGTCCAATACCTACTTTTAGAGCATCTGCACCTGCTGCTATTAAATCTTCAGCAGCTTCTTTTGTGGCAATGTTTCCAACCACTAATTTGGTATTTGTTCCTTCCAACTCTTTCTTTAATTTTTTTACGTTATTTACTACATTCATGTTGTGTGCATGGGCACAGTCAATTGCTAAAACGTCCACTTCTGCCTTTATTAAAGCCCTTGCTCTGTCAATATCGTTTGGACCACAGGCAGCTGCAACTAAGAGTCTTCCTTTCTCATCTCTTGCAGCGTCAGGGTGTTTTTTCCTTTTTAGTATGTCCCTCAGTGTTATCATACCAATTAATTTTTTGTTTTCATCCACAATAGGAAGTCTTTCGATCTTATTTTCGTACATTATGTTTAGAGCTTCCTCGTGGGATATGTCTTTATCCCCTAAAACAACGTCCTTTGTCATCACATCCCTTACGGGGACGTTATGGTCAGGTATAAATCTTAAATCTCTCGTAGTAATAATCCCTAAAAGTTTTCTATTTTCATCGACCACAGGTAAACCACTAATTGAGTACTCTTCCATTATTCTCTCAGCATCTATGACTTTGTAGTCAGGGGAAATGGTGATTATATCCCTTACAACAATATCTTCGGCCCTTTTAACTGCAATAATTTGGTTCACCTGTTCTTCAACTGTCATATTCCTATGTATTACTGCAAGGCCTCCCTTTCTTGCCAAAGTAATGGCCATCTCCTTTTCAGAAACTGTATCCATCGCTGCAGAAATAATAGGAATATTAAGCTTTAAACCGCCCAAATCCACAGAAAGGTCTGCATCTTTTGGCTCAACATATGATCTGTTTGGAACTAGCAAAACATCATCAAAAGTGTACGCCTTTTGAGCATTAAGTATTTTATCCAAAAACAAGATAATCACCTGATAACCTTTTTCATATATTAAGTAAATTAATATATATAGTTTATACTTTATGGTTTATCACAATACTGCAAGAAAATTCCTTCCGTTTTAAAATCCTTCGAGTTTTTGTCGATAAGCGAGAGGTGGCCATAAAACCTAGGTTTTCATTTAATATTGGTGGTTATATGAGTAATATGGACGTATTGAAAATAGCATCCTCTGAGTTAATTAAAGGGAGTAAAATGCTTGGGAAACATTGCAAAAGATGCGGATTTCCACTTTTCGAAAAAGGTGGCAAGATTTACTGTCCCGTGTGTGATAGCAGGGAGGGTGAAGAAAAAATTACTAAAAAGATTGAAGATGAAACAAAAGCCAAAACTAAATCAATCTCTGAAGTTTCCGTTGTAGATAATAAAATAAATTATTTGCTGGAAAGGTTAGATAAAGAAACAGAAATAAATAGAATCGTTGAGATAGGAAATGCTTTAAAAGTTTTAATTGAAGTTAGGGAAAAGTTTGATGGAAACTAAAATAAGGTATTTACTGGAAAAATAGGATAATGAAACAATACCTATGAGCAAAGCGAATAGGTATGTATGGGGTTTGAAAAGGGGCGAAGCCCCTTTCGTTGAGATAGGAAATGCTTTAAACATTTTAACTGAACTTAGGGAAAAGTTAGGTGGGAAATAATTTTACCATAATCAAAAGACGGCATATTTAATAAAAACATTAATCGTTTTTGTTCCCGCTAAGGTTTAGAAAGGACGAGCTCACTATATGGTCTGTCTAAACTATTCAATTTTAAAGTAGGCCTATATTTCTATTTTTATCACAAAAACCTAAAATTTAATTTGTTAGTTTTTATTGTTTTTTTATTTAATTGTTAATTATTTTAACCGCATTCCACTATAAAAGTGTATAACTTACAGTAAATATTTATCATGGCAAGTAAATATTTATATCTAATAAGATGTTATATGGGAGTAAGGTAAAATCATAAAAATAAAGTTAGAAGTGTGGAAACATGATTCAAAAATGTATGGTATGTGGAAAAGAATACGATATTGATGAAATAATCTATAGTTGTGAATGTGGCGGGTTATTGGAAATTAAATATGATTATGAACAAATAAAAGAAAAAGTTTCAAGAGAAGGTCTTAGAAAAAGAGAGATAGGTGTTTGGAGATATCTCGAATACATGCCAGTAAAAGACCCAAAAAAGATAGTTACACTTCATGAAGGTGGAACTCCATTATACAAATGTGATAACCTTGCAAAAGAGCTCGGTTTAAAGGAGCTCTATGTTAAAAACGAAGGTGCCAACCCAACTGGAAGCTTCAAAGATAGGGGAATGACAGCAGGGGTAACAAGAGCAAATGAGCTCGGAGTAGAAGTTATAGGATGTGCTTCTACAGGAAACACTTCCGCATCATTAGCGGCCTATTCTGCAAGAAGTGGAAAAAAATGTATTGTATTGTTGCCTGAAGGAAAGGTTGCACTCGGAAAACTTGCACAGGCAATGTTCTACGGTGCAAAGGTTATACAAATTAAAGGAAACTTTGATGATGCGTTATTGATGGTTAGAAAACTTGCAGAAGATAAAAAGCTCTATCTCTTAAACTCAATTAACCCATTCAGATTGGAAGGTCAAAAAACAATAGGTTTTGAGATCTGCGACCAGTTAGATTGGGAAGTTCCTGATAGGGTGATTCTCCCTGTAGGAAACGCAGGAAACATAAGTGCAATTTGGAAAGGTTTCAAGGAGTTCAAAGAAACAGGAATAATAGACAAACTACCAAAAATGACAGGAATCCAGGCTGAAGGAGCAAAGCCAATTGTCGAGGCATTTAAAAAAGGAATGAAAACAATTACTCCTGAAGAACATCCGGAAACAATAGCAACTGCAATAAGGATAGGAAATCCAGTAAATGCGCCAAAAGCTCTTGATGCAATTTATTCATCAGGAGGATTGGCTGAAAGCGTAACCGATGAAGAAATAACTGCAGCACAGAAATTACTTGCAAGAAAAGAAGGTATCTTTGTTGAGCCAGCATCCGCATCATCAATTGCAGGACTTATAAAGTTGATTGAAATGGGAGTAATTGACAAGGATGAAAAAATTGTATGTATAACAACAGGAAACGGTTTAAAAGATCCTGATGCAGCAATAAAAGCAAGTGAAATGCCTGTTGAAATTGAATGTGATATGGAAGTTTTAAATAAGGCGATAATGGAATAAAAAACGCGAATATCTTATAAACCTGATTTCCGTAGAGTTATAAAAAAGGTAAGATTAATTAAGGGTAAGATAAGGTGAAATTATGGAAAAGGTTGTTAAAGGTAAGGCATGGGTTTTTGGAGATAACATAGACACTGATGCAATACTTCCTGCAAGATATTTAGTTTACACAACTGAAGAAGAACTTGCAAAGTATGCAATGACTGGAACTGACCCAGAATTCCCGGAAAAAGCTCAAAAAGGAGACATAATTGTAGGTGGAAAGAACTTCGGTTGTGGGAGCTCAAGGGAGCACGCTCCAATAGGTTTAAAAGGTCTTGGAATATCATTAGTTATAGCAGAGAGCTTTGCAAGAATATTCTACAGAAACTCAATAAACATTGGACTCCCTCTCTTAGAGTGTAAGGATATTTCCAAACACGTTAGTGAAGGAGATATTTTGGAAGTTGACTTAGATAGTGGGGTAATAAAAAACTTGACTACAGGAGTTGAATTAAAAGGTCAGAAACTTCCAGAATTCATGATGGAAATATTAAACGATGGCGGGTTAATGCCTCATTTAAAGAAAAAGTTAAAAAGCTAATACATTTGGATGAAACCTTTTCTAAAGGTTTCATGTGAGAT
>NZ_AQXV01000039.1:0-32105 GCF_000376965.1 Methanothermococcus thermolithotrophicus DSM 2095
TAAGCCCACAATCATTTGGTGCCTAGTAACGACCTTTTTTTCTTAGGAGGTGATCCAGCCGCAGGTTCCCCTACGGCTACCTTGTTACGACTTCACCCCCCTCGCTGAGCCCAGGTTCGACCTTAGCCAAAGGCCAAAGCCTCACCTCAACCCAACTCGGGTGGTGTGACGGGCGGTGTGTGCAAGGAGCAGGGACACATTCACCGCAGTATTATGAACTGCGATTACTACGGATTCCAGCTTCACGTGGGCGAGTTACAGCCCACGATCCGAACTACGGCTGGGTTTAGGAGATTAGCTTCCCCTTTCGGGGTCGCATCCCATTGTCCCAACCATTGTAGCCCGCGTGTAGCCCAGGGGATTCGGGGCATGCGGACCTATCGTTGCCCGCTCCTTCCTCTGGCTTAGCGCCAGCGGTCCCCTATGAGTGCTTTCTTCCCGGAGGAAGAAGTGGCAACATAGGGCACGGGTCTCGCTCGTTACCTGACTTAACAGGACGCCTCGCGGTACGAGCTGACGATGGCCATGCACCACCTCTCAGCGCTTCAGGCAAGGTCGTCAACCTGGCCGTCATCATGCTGTCGCCCCTGGTGAGATGCCCGGCGTTGAATCCAATTAAACCGCAGGCTCCACCCGTTGTAGTGCTCCCCCGCCAATTCCTTTAAGTTTCAGTCTTGCGACCGTACTCCCCAGGCGGCGGACTTAACGGCTTCCCTTCGGCACTAGATAGGCACGGGGCCTACCTAACACCTAGTCCGCAGAGTTTACGGCCAGGACTACCCGGGTATCTAATCCGGTTCGCGCCCCTGGCTTTCGTCCCTCACCGTCGGACCCGTTCCAGGCGAGTGCCTTCGCCATAGGTGGTCCTCCAGGGATCAACACATTTCACCGCTACCCCTGAAGTACCCTCGCCCTCTCCCGGTCCCAAGTCCAGCAGTATCCCTGCCAGCCCTACGGTTAAGCCGTAGGATTTAAACAGGGACTTACTGGACCGGCTACGGACGCTTTAGGCCCAATAAAAGTGGTCACCACTCGGGCCGCCGGTGTTACCGCGGCTGCTGGCACCGGACTTGCCCAGCCCTTATTCCTAAAGCTTTTTACACTTTAGAAAAGCCTACGCAGTGCGTAAGCACTTGGGGTCCCCCCGTCGCACTTTCGTGCATTGCGGAGGTTTCGCGCCTGCTGCGCCCCGTAGGGCCTGGGGCCGTGTCTCAGTCCCCATCTCCGGGCTGCCTCTCTCAAGGCCCGTACTGATCGTAGGCTTGGTGGGCCGTTACCCCACCAACTACCTAATCAGACGCAGCCCCATCCTCGGGCACATATGTTTTCAGAGAAGGATCATTCCAGACCTCTTCTCCTATGGGGTATTATCCTCAGTTTCCCGAGGTTATCCCCCACCCGAGGGTAGGTTAGCCACGTGTTACTGAGCCG
Source organism: Methanothermococcus thermolithotrophicus DSM 2095 (assembly GCF_000376965.1). NCBI lineage: Archaea > Methanobacteriati > Methanobacteriota > Methanococci > Methanococcales > Methanococcaceae > Methanothermococcus > Methanothermococcus thermolithotrophicus. Next base: position 1,432 of record NZ_AQXV01000039.1, read on the forward strand.
TCCGCCATGGACCGAAGTCCATAGACTCGCATGGCTTAGTCGAACCCCAATAGCAGTGACCTCCGGCGGGATCAACCGGAATTAGTTGCCTTAAAGGCAACTACTCTCGTGGAGTACGTAAGGAATTGACATTGGTCGTTACTAGGTTTCACCTAGATTGTGGGCTTACATCCAACCTGAGCTCTTTAGTCAGGTTATCACATTTGCATAATATGACCGTGATCTGGAGTTTGTATTGTTTTTAGGTATGAAACAATATGTTTTAAAAAAATATATAATTTTAATCATTTATCATTCAATACCAACTTCTCTAAATTATCCAGTTGTTCCCCTGTTCCAAAAGCATAAATTTCATCATTTGAATTTAAGACCACATCTGGACGAGGATTTATCACTAAATTATCACCTTTTTTAATACCTATTATTGTAGCTCCGCTTTTTTGTCTTATCTGAGTATCAGAGAGACTTTTACCAGCTATATTGGAATCTTTAGGAATGGCTATCTTTCTAATTTCCATATCTTCATTATATTCATATTTCGCAATTGACATGAATGTTGAAACAAAATCCAAAATATCGGGTTTCAATGCCAGTTCTGCAAGCCTAAGCCCTCCAATAATATATGGCGAAACTACCTTATCAGCCCCAGCCATTAGTAGTTTATCCATCGCTACAATTTCATCAGCTTTTGCAATAACGTAAAGCTTAGGGTTTAATCTTTTGGCAGACAGTACTATGTAAACATTATCTGAATCGGTAGGTAACGTAGATATAAGACATTTTGCCTTACTTATCCCTGCATCAATTAAAACTTCATCCAATGTTGCATCTCCTTTAATAAAATTAAACGTCTGATCTTTTTCTAACTCATTTTCTAAAATTTCAGGGTTGTTATCGATAACCACAAAATCCACGCCCTCTTTTCTAAGTTTATTTACTACGACCCTTCCAACTCTACCATATCCACATATTATGTAATGATCATTTAATTTTTCAATCCTATTTTTCATCTTCATCATCCATCTCGTTTTTTTAAAATGCCCTTCTATGAAAAATTCAGCAAGACTACCTAAGGTATAAAGTCCAGCACTAACACCGAATACTATAAAAACAGAAGATAGAATTTTTCCAATTTCAGTTTTTGGAGTATAATCGCCGTAACCAACGGTAGATATTGTGACTATTGAAAAATATATTGAATTCAATAAATCTAATCCTTCAACATTCATAATTATTAAAGAAAACATAATAATTATAATAAATATTGTAAGAACGCCTAATTTTATTCTCTCAATGGCTTCCATAGTACCCCTTAACAAATATCAGATTAAAATATATTATATAATAAACATATTCATTTTTATTACTATACTATATCAAGGGGATATAAATGGAAATTGGCATATTGGATATAAAAGGCTCATTGCCTTGTTTTGAGAATTTTGGAAACTTACCTACAAAGATAATCGATGAAAACAGTATTAAGGAAATTAAAGACTTAAATATGCTTATAATACCTGGAGGAAGTTTAATTGAAAGTAAATCATTAAATGATGATTTAAAAAGATATATAACTGAATTTGACGGTTATATAATTGGAATATGTAGCGGATTTCAGGTGTTGTCTGAAAAAATAGATATAGGTAGAAAAAGCCCAATTCCCATAGTTAAAGAGGGTTTAAGCCTATTAAATGTAGAATTTTCTCCATTAATATGTACAGATAGGGTTGAATCAAGATTAGAAAATGACTCCATCTTTGGAAACGCCGGAGAATTAGGGCATGGATTTCACTGCCATACATACGGAGATATAAAAATAAAGGATGAAAAAACTAAAATACTAACAACTTCAAAAATAAAAAAACTAAATTATAAGATGGTTGGCGAAAAAGAAATAATATCCGGTGTATTCTGTAAAAATGTATATGGAACCATGGTTCACGGACTTTTAGACAATATTAACATTAAGGAAAATATATTAAAGAGTTTAAAGGTTGATGAAAACGAAAGAGAAGAAATCTATAAAAAAAATAAAGAAATTGTTGAGAAACTAAAATCTAAACGTTTGTTCAAAGATGGAGCTCCAGATGAACATGATAAATGTAGTAAATATAATAGTTCTGAGAGTGGAAAAAACGCGAAAAAAGGCATGGTACTTCTTGCCACAGGTTCTGAGAGTGGGAAAACGTTTCTTACCACAGGTTTGGTCTCAAAACTACCTGGAAAAACTTTTGTAGCTAAAATAGGGCCTGATGTAAGGGATATTGTGCCTGCACTCTATATATTGAGAGAACCTATGACTGAGTACAGCAGCATAAAAATCGCAGATAGGGGCTGGTGTAATGTTGATGACTTCTTAAAATTTGTTAAAAATTCGGATTATAACTACTACATAGTTGAAGGAGTAATGGGAGCATTTACTGGAGCTCTGAATAAGAGAAACTACAGTGGAGCCGAAATATCGAAACTTCTAAATTTTCCAGTATATATTGTATCATCATGTAGCAAAAGTGGGATAGAAGGGGCATTTGTAGAAAGTTTAGGTTATTATTCACTATTAAAAGAAATGGGAGTTAATGTTGAAGGTATTATACTAAATAGAGTATATAACTTTGATATTTTTGAGAAGGTTAAGAGAATAGGGGATGAGCTCGGTGTTAAGGTTATAGGTATCCGAAAAGCAGAAAATAGCAAATCTGAAAAAAGAGGTTTAATCCCTGAAGTTGAAATTGACTATGAGGAATTTTGTAGATTGACAAATAAATTAAACATACAACTCGAAATACCGAAACTTGAATTCAATGATGTAAAAAAAGAATATAAAAGTTTTGAAGATCATTTGAAAAACTGGAGCAAAAAAATAAAGGATATTAATTAATAAGGACTCTCATTATACAACGTACTCATAGTTTCAACAAAATAACAGCCCACTACAAAATTAGCTAAGGAATAACTCTAGAATCCACCAACAACAACTTTTTTAATTAATTTTTATTTTCATTAAAATTTAAACATTTAACAACATTCCCGCTCCTGCCCATATCACATATAAAATACATCATATAGATAATGTAACAGACATAATTATAATACCAACAACATATAATAATAGTTCGTGATACCAATGAACGAAGGTAAAATTGAGGAACTAAAACACTTAATAACCAACTATTTAAGAAATTTTCATAGTGACGACATTATTTCAGAAAATGAGAAGGTAGTTGTAGATTTAAAGAATATTTACGACTATGGGATTATAGAATTTGTAGAATTAATACATGAAAGACCAAAATTAGGATTGGAAATATTAAAAGAATGTTACGACAATGCATACTATACCCTAAAAAACGAAACACCAAACTGTGAAATTTCCATAAAAAACTTGCCTACAATATTCAACAAATCAGGGAAAAACAAGACAATTACTATAGAAAATATAAAAAGCAATACTTTAGGAAAACTAGTTGAATTTGAAGGCGTAGTGGTTACAGCAACAAAAATAAAATCTGCATTAAAAAAAGGAGTCTATATATGCGGTTCTTGTGGGGAAAAAACAGTTATTGAAGTTGAAAATCCATTTGAGGCTTCATTTGATCCATCCTGTAAAAAATGTGGCGGTGGAAATTTAGTACTAATTGAAGAGGAATCGGAGTTCATAGACTTTCAAGAAATAAAAGTCCAACAGCCATTAGATTTGATGGACGATCCCGAAGAACCTCCAAAGTACATAACTGTTTTTCTAACAAACTCTCCAGGAATATTCTGTGGACGTGTAAAAATAATGGGGATACCTATTAAAAACCAGAAAAATAGAAAAGTACCAATTTATGACATATATATCAAAGGACTGTATTGTGAAGTCATAGAAAACAAAATAGAAACCAGATTAAGTGAAGAAGACATTGAAAACATAGAAAAAGTAGCTAAAAATCCAAAAATTATAGATATACTGTCAGATCGACTCATTCCTGAAATAAAAGGATATAATATGGTTAAAAAGGCTATATTCTTACAACAAATAAAAGGTGTTGAAAAAGGGAATAAAAGAGCAGACAGTCACATACTTCTAATTACCGACCCGGGAATTGGAAAGACTGTCATGTTAAGAAGGATTGCAGAATTACCCGGAAATCTCTATGGTTCTGTGACGACAGCTTCAGGCGTTGGATTAACTGCAGCAGTTATAAGAGAAAAAACAGAAATTGGAGATGACACCTGGGTCATAAAGCCAGGTTTACTTGTAAAGGCAAATAAAGGTACTGCATGTATTGACGAGCTCACTGTGAATAGAGACCTTCAAAGTTTTGTATTGGAGGCAATGGAAAGTCAAACAATACACATAAGTAAAGGAGGAATAAACGCCAAATTACCATCCAAATGTGCAATACTTGCGGCATGCAACCCACGATGGGGAAGATTTGACCCCAATGTATCCGTTGCAGAGCAAATAAATATCCCTGCGCCTATGTTGAGTAGATTTGACTTAATATTTCCAATTAGGGATGAAGCTGATAGATCAAAAGATAAAGATATTGCAGAGCACATAATAAACGTCCATAGAGCTCTATTAAACAATGAAATTGATCAGATAGGTTTAGAATACATTGAACTAGACGGCGTTAAAATTGATAAAGATTTTATAATAAAATATATATCCTACGCAAGACAGAAAGAACCTATAATATCAAAAGATGCTGAAAAGGTTTTAATAGACTACTACTTGAGTATGAGGAAAGGTGCTGTTCAAATAACTGCAAGACAGTTAGAAGCAGCAATAAGGCTCGCCGAAGCTCATGCAAAGGCCAAATTAAAGGACGTTGTTGATGAAGAAGATGCCAGAGAAGCTATAACTATAATCACAGAATCATTAAAAGAAATTGCCTATGACCCTGAAACTGGGCAATTTGACATTGATAAAATAGCAGGTATCTCCAAAAAAGACAGAAATAAAATGACTCATATTTATGATATTATTAAAAAACTTGCAGAAAAGAATGAAGATGGTCTAGTAATATATGAAGATATTGTTGAAGAGGCCAAATCAGAAAACATAGATGAAGAAGAAGTGGAAAATATACTTAAAAAAATGGTCAAATATGGAGATATTGACGAGCCTAAAACTGGAAAATATAGGCTCATTTAAATCATTTAAACTCTTTAGAACAAGCCGTTTAAAAAACATGCAAATATACGCCAATATATACTAACTTTGACCAACCTTTAAGGTTGGGGTGTGATACTCTATGAACATGATATACAATGTGGCAGAAGATTTTTTAACTGGAGATATATGGATACTACCTACGGACAGGGATAACCTACTAGAACTAAATGAAAATGGATGTATTAAACTAGTCAGGAATATACCTGTTTTAAGGATTTTAGCCACACCATCTATAAAAAAAACAGTTAGTAGGTTAGCATATACAATAAAGGATAAAATGACAATGTTTAAAGGAGAAACATCAGGATGGATGAAAAATTTAATTAACTACCTCCATAAAACATACTTCGACAAAAAGAGCAACAATTACTATAAGGCAAAAAAGGCATGGTATAGATTTATAGGAGATTTATTTAAAAATATTAGAGATTGGGAGTTTAACAAAGTAAGAGGTAAAATAATCGCACTTTTGAGAATTTTAAACCCAGTACTTGTATTCGATATCCACAATACAACAAAGTGGAATTATACTACAAGTTTTGTTAAATTCATCAAAGAATTGAAAAAAAACAATATAACCGTCGTACTAAGGTGTCCGTTCGAATCTATGGACCATGTTAAAGAACTGTTTAAAGAATCCAGAATAAACAATATTGCAACAATTAAATACTACGGAAAAACACTCGGTCATACCATATCAGCAAAAGTTGCAAAATATTTAATCGAAATTTCGAATGGTAATTTGGATGTTATTAGATTGATACTGAAACATTCAAAAAGGGAGCTGAAATCATTGCGGGAGTTAAGGATACATTGGTTAAAAATAATACCTGAGATTGTTCCTAAAAAATATAGAAAAATTATGAAATTAGCCTGTAAACTGAAAAAATTCAATATAAAAAATATAGGCAATTATTTAAACTTCAGTTTATCCACAACCTACAACTATATGAATGAATTGGTTGAACTGGGCCTGTTAACTAAGAGGAAAGTTAGAAAAAACGTACTATTTAAAATAAGAATTGATAAGGATTCCTTGTTGAACGTAATAGGGAAATATAACCCCAACAACTTGCATGAGATTTTTTTAATAAATAGCAAATGTAGTAAATATGTCCAAAAAAATACGTTTTTAAAGAAAAAAGGGTTTTCTACTTTTCGAACTAAGTGTGATTATATAGAATAATACAAAATATACAATACATAATATCAAATATGTTGAGTGTAATGTTGTGACACAGCCTTATTTTTCGAATACTACTTATGATTCATATTATAAGAAAATTATTTTGCTATTTTTTAACTTATACGATTTCGAGTTTTCGAGTGTAGTGTATGTATAGAATTTTGGAAGGTATCCCCATTTAGGTTTTACAAAAATTATTCCAAACGTATTCTATATGTTATTACTATTTTGATCTATAAATGTATAATATGTATAAATAATAAACAATATGTTATAATATACACTATAGTGTGATTATACTACTAAAAACGATGTAAACAATCAATACTAATCTAGAGAAACATGTTTAATTATCATTAAACATATTTAACAAGATGATAACTACTATGTGGTAAATACTGGATAAATTACTCTCTGTTATAATCAAAAATGCATTTTTTATTTATTGGTGGATACATTTCAAAACCATATACATACATCACGTTCGAAAACCCGAAATACTATTATTTTGTAGATTGGTAATACTTTTTCAGATAGTTTATGTGCTTACATTCTTGAGATTGGCAGGATATACACCACCAAGTATCGTTTTTAGTTTTAAATACTCTCGAAACTTCTTCTCCCCTGTAGTCGTAGAATTTAAAAGTAATTCCTCCAAAATTATCGGCGAATTTTCTTATTTCAAATCCCATATTCTTTACTGGATAATACTTTGTTTCAAATTTCTTTTTCGGAAGACTTTCGAAAACACTCGAAAAACTAACGTCGAATATTTCGGGACATATTCTCTTTAATATTGATATTCCTTTCACCGTTAAGGAATATAAGACTTTATGTCTGTTTCTTTCTCTTTTAGCCACATTTAAAGCTACGCACATCCTTAAAAACTGTGAAGGTAGCCCTTTTGAAATTCGAAGGTTTTCGGATATCTGCTGGGGATAAGTTGTGCCATTAGTTAACACATAGTGTAAAATTAGTTTTCTAAATGGTGTTGAGATTATTCCTTTTACTAAGTTATCCATCAAATCACCTTTTTTTAGTTATTGGGTGCTCTTTGACTAAGATCTAATGAATATCTAATTTTTTAAACGAATATTTATCTTTAGGGTTTTTGATTCATATAACGTTTTTCGTCCAATACTAATTTACTAATAATTTTGATAGTATATATGTCTTTTTATTTGATAGTTTTTTGTTTAAAGCCAATAATTTGGATATGTTGAAAAATGTAGGGGGTATATCCGTTGTTTTAATTTTCTTATATGATACTTGATTAACTTTCAATTTTTAATATTTTATTCAAAGTTATTTTACGTTTTATGGTTATATTCACAATATATTTTTTAGTATATAAGTAAAAAATACAATTAAAGAAAAATTTATTAAATAAGAATAATTATATATACTTTTTCTTTTTTATTAAAATAAATTTTAATTGAATTTTGAGAGTCATTTGGCTTTGTATTGTTTATATAATTTTTTATTCACAATATTTTTGCTATTTTATGTTTTATTCACAATATTATTGCATAGTAAATAATTTATATAGTTATATCTATAAATATTTTTAGATGTTAAATTTTAGATTTTCGAATTTTCGAAAAGTATAAAAAAGTTGATAATGCAATTATCTAATTATTATTTTAAAATTTTCAAATTGAAAATTTGCACTAGGACGCTTCTTTTTAATTTATGGTGGTATTATGTTGGACCCTATTGAATTTATATACAATTCATCATCTATAACAAGAAAAGCGATGAATAGATTGAAACTAAAAACAAATCCTTTTTCGGAAAAACCTATTAGGGGAAATACTAAGTTTTTCGTAGGTAGAACTTCAGAGCTGAAAGAAATTGCCGACATATTGGGTGCAGCTCAGTATGGAAGTATAGCTAACGCTGCCATTGTAGGTACAAAAGGTATTGGTAAGAGCTCTATACTCAACATATTGTACTATGCTGCAAAAAGAAAGGGTTATTGGGTAGTGGAGCTCGAGGCCTCGCAAGTTACTCCCAGGCAATTTTTAATCCAGTTAATGTATGGTATTATTAAGGATAATTTATTTTCAATAGATGGTACTTTATCAACGGATTATATGGAACATTCCCAAAGAATTATTGAAATATATAGGCGACTGAACAACTATAGCGATAAAACACCGGTTCACTATCCAAGGGAAAAAATAGAAAGGGATTTGGATTATCTATTGACAAATGTGAGGGAAGAAGGAAAGTTATGTATAATAACAATAGATGAGGCAGACCAATTTGCTAAAAAAAGCTGTCTAAGCCTTTTACAGTTCTTTCATTCATTCCTCTATGAAGATGGAATTTTAGTATTTTTTGCAGGTTCTCCTACATTAATGGAGGGTTTAACAAAAGTATCTCCTGCAATGAAGGATAGAATACCTAAGGTAATAAACATGCCTCCACTCCTAAAAGAAGAAGCTTATGATTTAATTAAAAGACGATTGGAAGATGCTCACACAGTTAAAGCAGGAGATTATGAGCCATTTACCGATGCTGCAATTGATAAAATAGTTGAAGAGTGCGATGGAATCCCAAGAAAGATAATAATGACTTGTTCTGAGGCAATATCTATAGCTATGAAAAAAGGAATGGATAAAATAGATGAAGACATAGTTAGAATGGCAATGAAAAAACTAGGTATTAGTGTAGGTCATCAAATATTAAATCATTTAACACCTGCCCAATCTAAAATAGTTCAAGCACTTGCGGATTTGGGCGGCAGTTCAACAGTAACTGAGTTAGCTAGAATTTTAAACAACTCTCCTGGAACTATTGGAACTCATTTATCGGATATTTATGAAATGGGGTATGTATATAAAGAAAGAGTGGGTAATAATGTATATTACTCATTATCAAAGGAACTAACAGAGGTTCTAATCAATGAAGATGAAGAAAATTAATATATTCCTAATCCAAGGATGGAAACTTGTTAAAAGTCCCGGATTTTATTAAGGATTTGTTCTAGGAGCAAAGGTGGTTAAATGTTGTTTTGTGATGTTCAAGCTACTGAACCTGATATTAAAGTCTCACTTACAAGGGTCGGTGTAACCAACCTAAAAAAACTTGTAAAAATAAAAAGAAAAGCAAAAAGGCCCATAGTACTTTTGCCCACTTTTGAAGTCTTTGTTGATTTGCCAAGTTCCCAAAAGGGAATACATATGTCCAGGAGCCCCGAGGTAATAGAGGAAATTATTGAAAATATAATTATCGAAAAAGATGTGTATGGTCTTGAAGAACTTTCCGTAGATATTGTAACAAAATTGTTTGAAAAACATGAGTATGCAAACAGGGCAGAAGTTCTCATATATGGGGACTATATGATGGAAGAAAAATCTCCAGTAACGGAAAAAAAATCCCAAGAAATATGTAAAATAATTGCCAGAGCATATGGTATAAAAAAAGATGGCAAAATAAACATTAAAAAAATGGTTGGGGCAGAAGTTGTAGGAATGACTGCATGCCCTTGTGCCCAAAATCTTTTAAAGGAAAAGGCTGTGAAAAATCTGAAAGATCAAGGATTTTCAGATGAAGATATTAAAAAAATAATGAGCTCGGTAGTCATAGCAACCCACAATCAAAGAGGGATAGGTACTGTAATGATCGAAGTACCTCATGGTTACGATGTTGGAATTTCAAATATAATTGAAATAATAAAGAAGTCAATGAGTGGAGAAGTATATGAACTTCTAAAGAGAAGTGATGAAGCTTATGTTGTAGAAACTGCCCATAATAATCCTAAATTTGTTGAAGATTGTGCCAGAGAAATGATTAAAAGAGTCGTAGATGAATTTAGCTATCTTCCGGATGATACTCAAGTTTTAGTAAGGCAAGTAAATAAGGAAAGTATTCATAGGCATGATGCATTTGCAGAAAGGTTTTCGACAATGGGTGAGCTAAGGGAAGAATTATCTAAAACACACAAATAGTTAAACTCGACGAAAATCAAAGATTTTTGTGAATCGACATCGAAGCAAATCTTCGATTTGCTGTCGAAGCGAATCCAAAGGATTCGCTGACTTACGAAAACCTGAAAGGTTTTCGTTAAGACTCACAAAATCTGAAGGATTTTGTCTAGAATTCCAAGGAAATTTGTCTCGATCAGCAAATCACCAACTTCGTTGGTGAGCTACAAATCCGAAGGATTTGTTCAATTTCCTTGAAATTTGCTTCGACAGCGAATCATTCTGATTCGCTTCGATATTATATCAATTATACAATATATGATATTTTTTTAATACAATCCTCGAACATAGCAGAGGATATAATCTTTACTTTTAACACTCACCCGTTAAGAGATCTTCGGATTTTCTCGTAACATATATATACAATTAACTATACTTTCACTCAATTATGTCGTGATTTTATGAAGGTACTTGTGGTAGGAGTTAACACTCGTCCAGTGGTTAATTCTGTTAAAAATTTAGGTTATGAAGTTTATTCTGTATCTTATTACAATCCAATGGATTTAAATGCAGATAAAAAGAAATATATTATAAATGACAAACAACACGGACACTTTAAAGATAAATACAATGAAAAAGAATTGATAAACCTCTCTAAAAATTATGTTGATGAGGTAGATTTAATTTTTGTTTGTTCAGGAATTTTTGAGAGCAAACATTCAAAAACGCCAGATTGGGACGTTGTTGGAAATTCACCAAAAAAGATTAAAAGGGTAAGTAACAAATATCATACTATACGAAAGTTAGAGAATCTGGGCTATAATGTACCTATAACGTATATTGCAAATAATTTATTCCAACTTGAAAAGTACTTATCGGAGTTAAAATCTGTAGTTATAAAGCCCATCTCAGGTAGTGGCGGGATGGGTGTAGTTTCATTAAGTTATGATGGATTGGACTGGGAATTAAAACGAAGCAAAGATATTTTAAACATTAAGTTTCCAGTAATTGTCCAAGAGCTGATTCAATCATATAGCTTTAGTGCATCATTTATTGATTTGAATTTCATAACATTCAATAAACAAATAATTGAAAACAACATGTATATTGGGAATATAACCCCTTACATGCCTAAGGATATATCAAAAGAAAGTACCGTATCCCAATTTAAAGAACTGATAGAGGCTTTTGATTTAAAAGGGATGAATGGTATTGATTTCATGATTAGAGATGGTAATCCTTGTATTTTAGAAATAAATCCTCGAATTCTAGGGACATTTGAAACTATAGAAATGTCATCTAATGAGAACCTTGCAAGTGCTATACTAACCAATAAGCCCGTAAAACCGAAATTCCAATTTTTTAAAAGAATTTTATTTGCAAAAGAAAAACTTGTAAGTTATATTAAAAAACAACCCCTTGTTTTTGATATTCCAAGGTACGGCGCAATAATCGAACAAAATGAGCCACTAACTACAGTAATTGGAAGAAACATTGATGAAATCAACAAAGTAACAGACCATGTTTTCAAGAGGTGCATCAGTTATGAAACTAAGTAAGGGAGAAATTTATGACATGCTGGACAATCCCTTAGTTCAGCAAGTTATATTTGACATAGTGGAAGAGGATATGAGTGGATTCAATATTTTAACCATTCTTGTAGAATTAGAACAGGTTACCGATGATGAAATTTCAAGACAGCTCAATTTAAAACTAAACAATGTTAGAAAAATTTTATATAAATTGTATGAAGCAAGGCTGGTAAATTACGATAGAGAAAAAGATGAAGAAACCAACTGGTATATATATACCTGGAAACCAGCTCTTGAAAAACTACCTTATGTTGTAAAAAAGAAAATGGAGCAAATACTCGAAGACATGAAAAAACAACTCGATATTGAGGAGAATAATATTTTCTTTTACTGTTCCAGTTGTGAATTGAAGTTTACTTTTGAAGATGCCATGGACAATGGGTTTAGGTGTCCGCACTGTGATGAAAGACTTCACGAATATGACAATCGGAACGATATTAAACTAATTAAGGAGCAGATAAAGTTCTTAGAGGATGAGTTCAAACTAAATCCTTTATTTTCTAATTTATAATTTTTTGGTGAAAGTATGCACGGTGCTTTTTTAGATGGTTTAAATTTTAATTTTAAGGAATTGTATCCTAATTTAACAAGCATATTGGAACATCCTCAATCATACCGTGGCGATATGTATTTAAAATTTAAAGAATTATTATATTTCCTTTTAGAACACTGCGAAAAAAATGTTGTTTTACACTGTTTGGCAGTTTCAGATTATGTCTATGAGTTAGGAATTCAAATAAAAAATAAAGGAGTAGATTTTAACTTAGAATTGGCTGTTTTAGGTGGGCTTTTACACGACATTGGCCGGTGTAAAACACACGATATAACCCACGGTATTGTTGGGGCAAATATTTTAAGAGAAAATGGTTTTAAAGAAGAACTTGCATTAATTGCTGAAAGGCACATCGGTGCAGGAATTCCAAAAGAGGAGGCTTTTGAACTAGGTCTTCCCCCTAAAGATTATATCCCAATGACTTTAGAAGAAAAAGTAGTAGCACATGCTGATAACTTAATAAACGGTACAAAAAGAGTAGATATGGATTTTGTAATAAATAAATTTAGAAATAGGTTGGGAGATCATCCCTCTATAAACCGAATTATGGAGTTAGATGCTGAGATAAATAAATTATTAATATAACAAATATTTATCTTTTTTTAGCTAAACAACACTCCAGATAGGTATAATGTTCCATAGAATGCCGTAATTCCAAAAGTCATACAAAATGCACAAGTTATTACCATCCTATTAAGTTTTATGCCAAATAAGGGTATTGAAAATAAAAGACCAAATATGCCAGTTCCTAATTGAATAACTTCAACTGCCCTAGCGATTTGATCATGTGATATGGGGGGCATTGATGGTGTCAATTGTGACAATATAGATAAATAACCTCCAATTAGACCTGCAGTTGCCGGTATAACACCACAAAGGATAATTAACCCAACTGCAAGACCGTTCGCTGTAATACTTAACAACTGGGCCTTTAAATTTTGTAAATCTTCGAGAGTTTTTGCCAAGGTTTTGAGTGTGGTTGCCAATTCCCCTCCATATTTTCTATTTTCAATTATCAACCTACCAAGTTGTCTGAATATCCTAGAGTCGATGGAGTTTGAGACTATTAACATAGCGTCTTCAAAACTTAGCTTTCTCTCAGTCATCAATACAATAACCTTTGAGAAAATGACATCGACTTCACGGATACCGCTGTTTATAACTTCGTTGATTGCATCTATTACTGAACGTCCGGATTCTAATGATAATATCATTACATAAAGTGCTTTTGGAATGTTACGTTCAAATCTCTCAATTTTAGACTCATGGAGTAGGGAAGGTATTGATAACACAGAACCCAAATACACAAAAGTCAATATCAAAGTAGTTCGTGTTGTAAAACCCAATAATAATTTTAATATTGCCGGCATTATTGCTATAACTAGTAATATGGCAATAAATATTCTCTCATCAATTTTCTTTCCAGCTTTTTTTAGTATTAATATATTACGCTTTACAATATAATTGTAAAGTTTTTGAATGTTCATATTTTCACTTCACCTACTGGCGCTAGCTCCTTTTTGAGGATAATTCTAGACTAGACAATGGTAATATAATAAATATGGATAATAATAACATGAGGATGTCCCTATTTTACATAATATTAAAAGAGAGCTCTCATTTATTCGATTTTCATTTTAATAAATATTGCGAATACCAGTGTGGATATAGGCCCTATTTTAGTTAGTACAAGGTCTATAGTGTTTATTATTCCATCAAATCCTTGTTGCCCCCCAAGGGCAGATTGCATCATCCCAGCAAATGGTAATATCATACCTACCCCAAATACGAGGTTTCCTAAATTTGATATTTGGAATTTTGAAGAATCAATTTTTGATAATGACTCTCTAACGATTTCATTGTACAGATTTTCTAAAAGCAATTGCGTTCCCCCTTTATTTGCAGCAATTATAAGCTGATCGTAGAGTTTTTTCATTAATCCAATTTTTGTTCTTCTTTTTGCCCTCTCAATGGCCTCAATAAAGTTATAACCCCCTCTGTTGATATCGTATAATATATTTCTAAATTCAAAATATGTTATCCCATATTCTGGATTGGTTGCGATATTTTTTAAGGCTTCTTGAATAGATGCTCCTGAGTTTAATAGAGATATAATGTGTAAAATAGATATCAATATTTGGATTTTTATCTCACCACGAAATAGTGTTAGTCTTATTTTAGGATATAAAGTCCCACCTAAGAGTATTAGTACTGCAACTATCAAACCATTAAATATACTTAAAATTGGATTTCCTGTAATTACACCATATATGGCGAACAAAACAATAGTTGCAATTGAACCCAATATCAACTTTAGAAAATATGCTCTTTCATCTGCTATTCCAGCATATTGGAAGTCCCTCTTTGAAGGTAAGAATGATGTATGAGTCACCCAATAGGAAAATGACTTAGAATAATCATCTAAAACTCCAAAATCACCTTTAGATATTAAATCGTCAATATCGATCTTCATTACAGGTGTTTCATCAATATAGGGTTCGTAAAATTCCAATATCTCCTCTTCAGGATGCATCTTTTTTCCTAAAACTCTTTTTAAATACTGGGATCTTACAGTACGAGGTATTATACTTTTTTTCCGTTTAAATCCTAAACTACGTAAAATACTATTTAAACTATCGCGTAGCGAGTCATAAAGACTTTTTTTCATAATATCACCAATAGGGGGCAGAGAAAGCAGCAGGGAAAATGATTTTATCACACACCCAAAAGTTATAAAATGAAGCTCTCTTATTTTATTCTAAAATACTCTTTAACATGGCTTCCGGATTTTCTTGATATTTCTTAATTATTTCCCCTACTTTTGTGATTCCATTTATATTGTTGTTTATCATATACTTTAGAACTTTTTTCCTACTTATTCTATCGTCCATGAGTTCATCCCTTGTTATACCTGCAATATCACAAACTTCCTCTTCCCACATGCAAATTCCTGTTTTAACGATAGAATCGGTTACACCATCGTATTTAAAATGTTCTGTTTTACTTATGTCTTCACCACTACCGCTAATTTCAACTACACCCAAAATTCTTCTTAGGGTTTTTTTATTTCTTTTAATTCTTTGCTGATTTATAATAAAATCCAATGAAGAAATCATGACCTTTGGAACATTCATCGGTGGGTTTATCAATCTCACAATGGCTTCATCAGCACTGTTTGCGTGAAGCGTTCCTGAGCAGTTTGAAACGATAAATCCACCATACTTACCTGCAATGTATGTGTGGTTGTCGTCAACTGTTAAATCATAAATATATCCTTTGTATTCAATTTCTTCAACACTTACAACTTTATCCCAATATATGTCTGAATTCGCCAATATTTTTAAGTTTTCAGCATTTAATATTCCTGCTATTTCATTTAGCTTCGTTTTAGAAGGGTTTCTTACACCTGTTTCATAAGCTCGGATTAAACTTCTGGTTTTTAATCCGAGCTCCTCAGCTAATTCTTGCTGTGTTAGTTTATTGTTTAATCGATAATATTTTATCAATTTTCCGATATTTGGTATAACATCTATGGAATTTTTGGATTTAAGCAATATGTTATTTAACTTTTCACGTTTTACATGGTGTGTGAAACCAATATGTTTCCAGTATTTCCATATATTATCATGTCCACTAATAGTTATTTTATAGTATGGGCCGATATTTCCTTTTCCATCTATTTTTTGTTCTGATTTATGAGATATAATCCCAAATCTTAGCAGTAAATATGGAAGAGTAATTGCAAGATTTTTGTTCGATGTTGCAAATTCAATACATCTTGTAGTTTCATTTACATGGCCATCAGAATCAAATAATCCTTGTATAAATTCTGATAAATAATCATCGTCTGATAGTAATACATCTCTTGGGATACTGAATGATTTTGTTTTATTTCCAATTGGGATATATTTTGAAAGTTTACTGGCTGACTCTACTCCATACACTTTGGCTCTTGTGTAGTTGTTATATTTTAAACAAACAACATTTCCATAATTACTCAGTTCACTTGAAACTTTTTCAATTACGTCGCTATCTTGATTTACAAAGTCAATGCAATATTTGCTTAAATGACCATCTCCTAATAAAGCACCAATTAAATATGGATTTTCAACATTTTTTCTTTCAACCGGGTGAAGCGTAGAGCTACAAAATCCATAAGAATTTTGTTCAACTTTTAGTTCTCTTGGGAGTGCAATATAATCGTTAATTTTAACCATTTCCGCATTTATCTCAAATATTTTATTATTTAGAGTATATATTGGATGGTCATGAGTAAGGATTATTTCTTTACCACTTTTTGTTTTTATTTTCATCATCTTTCCAGAGTATTTTTTTCTCCAAACTCTTGATATTAATTTATCCTCAATTTTTAAAGTGGTTTTATTGAAACTTTTAATAAATGTGTTTTCATTAGATATGTCAATCCATTCGAATCCATTACTTTCTTTTACTTTCATTGAATTATACTTTTTAAAAAATTTATCAACAAATTCTCCGATACTAACAATATTTCCATTAGATAGATAAATAGGCTCATCTTCTGCTAATGCACCATCATGCCCCGTATTCATAGCAACTAAGAGAGATTGAGCTTCTGAACCTCTGACCTCTCCTACAAAGATCCTATCTGGCCTCATCCTCAAGGCGTTCTTAATTAAATCTTCCATAGTGATCTCATATTCTGGAATTCCAGGTCTTGGTGGTCTTGTTATCATTTTGATAACATGCGTAAGTGGAATTTGCAACTCTGGAGTATCTTCAATAGTTATAATCCTGTCGGTGTACATTGAAAACATTGAAACTATGTTAAGTGTTGTTGTCTTACCTGAACCAGTACCACCTACAATCAGGGTGTTCGCAGGCTTTGCTCCAAAATAGCCTTCAATAGCCTGCCATAAAAAAGCAGCAAGTTCTAGGTCAAAAGTACCAAACTTTATTAAATCAACAATAGTTAGTGGTTCTGCCGAGAACTTACGGATTGTTAGGGTACTTCCATTTAATGTTACATCGGATGTTGTTGCGTTAACCCTACTACCATCTGGTAAAAAAGCATCTAACATTGGACTTCTGGAATCTATAGATCTACCTGCTAGATAAGCTATACTTTCAATTATTCTAGTCAATTCACTTTTATCTAGTAATATGTTTGTTTCACACATTTGAAATTTTCTATGGAATACAAATGTGGGATTATTTAATCCATTCACCATAACTTCTTCAAGGTTTTTATCTTTTAAGGGTATTTCTAAAAGCCCTAACTTTCCAATTGTAAGATAGAAGTATTTTGACAAATGAAGAATATCTATATCCCTAAGGCCCAAATTATTTTTTTCTGAATAGTTTTTTAAGTACCCTTGAATTTGGCCTAGTCTTTCAAATAAACCTTCTGAAAGATCTGATTTTATAGCTGCCAACTGATCTTCTGAAAGCTTGGCCAACGCTGAGTTTATCAACATGATTTCAGGTATTTTATAATAGGTTATCCCTTCTTTTTTTTCGATAATAACGTCAAACTCAACATCATCAACTTTTAAAAAATATTTATCCAATAAATTCGAACCTATGGATTCACTTATTTGTGATATATCGCTGATTAATGGGCCAGTAGTTTTTTTAATTTCAGGACTGGGTTTTTCTTCTTCTTTTTTTTCTTCTTTTTTAACGGGCTTTACTACTTCTTTTTTATGAATTCTATCAAAAAGACCCATAAGATCCCCACCATAAAATAATATAATTAATTAAGCTTAAAATTAAATTGATTATATGATGGTGTGCATTACTTATTAAACTTATTATTTGGTAAATTTATTGTATCGCTGTCTTTTGTTAATTGTTAAATTGGAATTAGATAACATACGTCTTTTACTTCTATTTCATTTGGTAATTATTTTAAGTTTAATTGCACACCTATTATAATGTCACATCAATGTCTAAATGTTCTGTTAGTTCCTTGTATCTATTTCTTATTGTTACCTCAGTAACTCCTGCAACATCTGCAACTTCGCGTTGAGTTCTTCTAGTTCCATGTAAAACGCTTGCAATATATATTGCTGCTGCAGCAACCCCTGTTGGACCTCTACCGCTAGTTAAACCTTTTTCATTGGCTTTTTGGAGTATAGATATAGCCTTTGATTCAACTTCTCCCGGTAGCTTAAGTTCTGATGCAAATCTTGGGACATAATCTATTGGGTTTGTTGGAGTTAGTCTTATGTTTAATTCCCTTGAAATAAATCTATAGGTTCTTCCAATTTCTTTTCTATCTACTCTGGATCCTTCTGCAATTTCATCCAAAGTTCTTGGGACTTTACATCTTCTACATGCTGCATATAATGCTGCTGCAGCAACCCCTTCAATGCTTCTACCTCTAATCAGGCCTTTTTCAACAGCTCCCCTATATAAAACTGCTGCGTTTTCCCTAACGTTTCTTGGGAGACCTAATTTAGATGCTATCCTATCCAATTCAGACAAAGCAAACGCTAAGTTTCTTTCTGAAGCATCTGAAACCCTAATTCTTCTCTGCCATTTTCTTAATCTATAGAGCTGAGCTCTTTTATCGGCTGAGATATCCTTCCCATAACTATCTTTATTTCTCCAGTCGATAACTGTGGACAGCCCTTTATCATGTATTGTGTAGGTCATAGGAGGTCCGACTCTACTTCTTTTGACGCGCTGTTCATGATCAAAGGCTCTCCATTCAGGGCCTACATCAAATAAGTTTTGCTGCAAAACACACCCACAAGTTTCACAAACAATTTCGGCTCTTTCATAGTCCTTAATGATATTTTTACTGCCGCACATAGGACAAATAAGTTCTTCTTCTTTTTCAAGAATGACATTTTTATTTGATGAATCATTATGCTCTATTAATTTATATATTTCTTTCTTATTTTCTAATTTCTTTTTTTCCTTAACAACAGGTTTGGTAGCCATGATTTACACCATATTTTATCTTTTATTTTTAGATTTGGCCCCTTTCTTAGAATTTACGATAAAAGTTTCTTTACTCCCTATACATCCCTGAATATCCACGTTTTTAAGAGGTATGATCTTCACATATGGTTTATTAACCGGCCCAAAAACATCGTAAATTTTCCCAATCTTTATGATCTTATTTCTGGTTTTTAAAACAACAAAAGAATTTATCCGGGGCTGACGGTATGTTCTGCCTATTAATTTTCCTTTAGGAGTTTTATGTAAAATTTCTATTCTTTCCAAAATGACGCCTCCAATATAAGAACTCCTTTTAACCATGTATTTAAAACAATTGATTTAAGATATGCCATTACAAGTACATTGCTATCTATATTTAATAGTATATAAATGTTTCGAAAACTATATATATCGCCTACTTAAAATCTGAATAAGTCTCATTTGAGGAACATATCTAAAATAATATAATGGATAGGATCAATAGGCATATAATGTATTAAATTGATAAATTAAAACCTGATTAATTAGGGGAGGGATTTTATGGATTACGTGGAATTAGGGTACAAACCAAAAGAAAATGAATTATTATCATGCATCAAAATTAAAGCAGAAGATCTTGAAAAAGTTGCAAACGAAGTTGCAGCGGAGAGCTCTATAGGGACATGGACAAAGATTAAAACAATGAAGAAAGAAGTCTATGACAAACTCAAGCCTACGGTATATGAAATAAATGAGATAGGAACCGATGGAAAGGATAAGATAGGTATTATAAAAATAGCTTATCCATTGGATGCATTTGAACCTTCAAACATGCCTGGAACTTTGGCAGGAATAGCTGGGAACATTTTTGGAATGAAGATAGTGAAAGGATTAAGAATTTTAGATTTTAGATTCCCTGAAGAGTTTATAAAAGCCTATAAAGGACCAAAATATGGTATAAAGGGAATAAGGGATTTGTTAAAAGTTGATAATAGGCCTTTAGTAGGTACCATAGTTAAACCTAAGGTTGGATTAAATACCGAAGAACATTCAAAGGTAACCTATGAATCATGGGTCGGAGGTTGTGATATAGTAAAAGATGATGAAAATTTAGTTTCCCAGGATTTTAACAAATTTGAAGATAGAATTTTTAAAGTAATGGAGTATAGAGATAAAGCTGAAGATGAAACTGGAGAGAAGAAGATCTACATGCCAAATATAACTGCACCATATAAAGAAATGATACGAAGAGCTCAGGTTGTAAAGGATGCAGGTTGCGAGTATGCTATGCTGGATGTTGTGGTTCTAGGCTTTTCAGCGGTTCAGCAGTTTAGGGAAGAAGATTTTGACTTTGTAATTCATGCCCACAGGGCTATGCATGCGGCAATAACCCGTTCCAGAGAATGGGGAATTTCAATGTTGGCGCTTTCTAAAATATATAGACTTTTAGGTGTGGATCAGCTCCATATAGGAACTGTTGTTGGAAAGATGGAAGGGGAGCAGGATGAGGTTTGTGGAATAAGGGATGAAATTGTACAAGATAGTGTTAAAAAGGATGATTTGAATAAGTTCTTTGATCAAGAGTGGTATGGAATGAACAATGTATTCCCTGTTTCATCAGGAGGAATATATCCAAAATTAGTACCTAAAATAACAGATATGTTAGGAAAGGATGTTATACTACAGGCAGGTGGAGGTATCCACGGGCATCCAGATGGAACAATCTCCGGGGCAAAAGCTATGAGAGCAGCAGTTGAATCAGTAGCTGAAGGTATTTCACTGGAACAAAAGGCAGAAGAAGTTCCTGAGTTAAAAACAGCACTTGAATATTGGAAATGAATTATTCTAAAACATATGGCCTATAATTAATATTTATTTTCAGTTTTGATAACTTCAATATATTATTTTTTAAATATTATTTTTTTATTGCACTATTTTTTAGGAAACTTTTTATTTTAATTAAACTGATCTATACTTAGGTTTATAAGGGAATGAAATAAATGGAATTATGTTTTATACAACTTATAACTATTTTATGAAACTATCATATAATGCGGATTTCTCACGTATATGGGGTTAATAATATATAGGTGATTGTTAATGAATAATAACAACATCGAGTTTAGAAAGTTGGAACACTTACTTGTGTGTAACTACTGCGATGTAGAGTATAAGAAAGGAACACTTTTTAGTGATGTAGAATTAATACATAGTGGAGTATCAAGATGTGACTTAGAGGATATAGACACATCAATTGAATTATTTGGAAAAAAATTGGGAGCTCCACTTATTGTTGCTGCCATAACTGGTGGCCATTCCAAGGCAAAGGAAGTAAATAAAAATATTGCAATTGCAGTAGAGGAACTTAATTTAGGAATGGGTGTAGGTTCTCAAAGGGCAGCAATAATGCACGATAATTTGATAGATACCTATTCGGTTGTAAGGGACCATACATCTTCTTTAATTCTTGGAAATTTGGGTGCTGTTAATTTTGTAGAAGACGGGTGGGATGTAGAGACCATTAAAAAATCAGCTGAAATGATAGATGCCGATGCAATGGCAATTCATTTCAATCCACTTCAGGAGGCTATTCAGCCAGAGGGAGATGTAAACTTTAAAGGAATGGAAGTTATAAAGGAGTTAATAGCCGATTATAAAAAAACTTACGGTAGTTTACCATTTGTTGCAAAGCAGGTTGGAGAAGGGTTTTCAAAGGAAGACGCCGTATTTTTAAAGAACCTCGGGTTTGATTCCATAGATGTGGGCGGAAGTGGAGGAACCTCCTGGGCAGCTGTTGAAATGTATAGGATAAAGGATGAAGAGATGAGAAGTTTCTCAGAACAGTTTGTAAATTGGGGTATTCCAACGGCAGCTTCGGTAATGGAGGTTAGAAGTGTCTTTAACGGTCCAGTGATAGCCACCGGAGGAATTAGATCAGGTATCGATATAGCCAAATCCATAGTTATAGGTGCAGATTGCTGTGGAACGGCGCTTCCTATTTTAAAAGCTGCACTGAAATCTTCAGATGAAGTAGTTAAAGTCCTTGAAAGGATGATAAAAGAGCTGAAAACTAGTATGTTTTTGGTTGGAAGCAGTAATATTGAGGAGCTGAAAAAAACATCTTATGTGTTAAAGGATGATTTAAGAGAATGGGTTTCCCAAAGGATTTAATCCTTTTTCGTTTCAGCACGTGTAAAATCCGAAGATTTACAGCTGTCCTTGCTTTGCTTGGATATTTTATACTGTTGTTACTGTTAATCTTTGTTATAATTATGTTGTTATTTATAACAACCAAGGGGCGGAAAATATGAAAAAACTACAGAACCTTTGGTTGTATCTAAAAAGAAATAGGATGTGATAATTTGCAGTTAGAGGTTGTAGCTATAGGTGGATATGAAGAAGTTGGAAGAAATATGACTGCCGTCAATATTGATGGAGAGATTATAATATTCGATATGGGTATCAGGCTCGATAGGGTTATGATACATGAAGATGTGGATATTTCAAAGATGCACAGTTTAAATTTAATTGAAATGGGCGTTATACCTGATGATACTGTAATGAAGAATATCGAGGGTGAAGTTAAGGCTATAGTCATAACTCACGGACACCTCGATCACTTTGGAGCAATAACCAAACTGGCCCATAGGTACAATGCCCCTATAATTGGGACGCCGTACACTTTGGAACTTATAAAAAGAGAAATTTTGAGTGAAAGGAAATTTGATGTCAGAAATCCATTAATTACCCATGAAGCAGGGCAGGTAATGGATTTAACTCCAAATATTTCTTTGGAATTTATAAGGGTGACCCACAGTATCCCGGATGCAGTACTTGCAGTATTGCATACTCCATATGGGGCTATAATGTATGCAAATGACTTTAAATTTGATAACTTCCCTGTTGTAGGTGAAAAACCAGATTACAAATCCATAAAGAGGGTTGGTAAGCAGGGAGTAATTTGCATGATCTCAGAGAGTACTAGGGTAGATTTCCAGGGAAAAACTCCATCAGAAGGAGTAGCTGCAAACCTATTAAAGAACGATTTAATAGGTTCAGATAATGAAGGTAATGGTGTGGTTGTAACTACGTTCTCATCACATATAGCTAGAATAAAATCAATCACAGATATTGCCGTTAAGATGGGTAGGACTCCTGTATTGATAGGAAGATCCATGGCCAAGTACTGCGGAATTGCGGAAGATATTGGTATTGTAAAATTCCCAAAAGAAACAAGAATATGTGGGGATCCTTCAATAGTAGATAGAACATTACATAATGTAATGAACGAAGGTAAGGAAAACTACATGTTAATTGTTACTGGTCACCAAGGTGAAGAAGGGGCAGTTTTATCCAGAATGGCAACCAACAAAACGCCATATAGATTTGAAAAACATGATCAAGTAATATTTTCAGCAGATGTTATTCCAAACCCTATGAACTCAGCTCAAAGATACATGTTGGAAGCTAGACTGGCTCTAATGGGTGTAAGAATATTTAAGGGAGCTCACGTATCAGGACACGCTGCCAAGGAAGATCATAGGGATATGTTAAGATGGGTAAACCCTGAACACGTAATCCCATCACATGGTGATTTCAACCTAACAGCTACCTATGCAAAACTTGCAGAGGAAGAAGGTTATAGATTAGGTGAAGATGTTCACTTGCTAAGAAATGGCCAGAGTTTGAAATTTGAAAGGATACTCTAGTTTGGGTTGAGGTGGAACGATGGACCTATTCGACAAAGAAATACTAGGAAAAATTGAAGAAGAACTGAAAAAGCATGTTGAAAAAGATGACGTCCTTTATGAAGCTTCTAAACACCTTTTATTGGCAGGGGGTAAAAGAATAAGGCCCTATCTGGCCGTTTTAACATATATGTTAAAAAAGGATAATATTGAAGAAGTTTTACGACCTGCAGCTGCAGTTGAGTTAATTCATAACTACACCCTGGTTCACGATGACATAATGGATAACGACGATGAAAGAAGGGGAAAACCAACTGTTCATATAGTTTATGGCGAACCAATAGCGATTCTTTCAGGAGATTTACTATATGCAAAGGCATTTGAAGCCTTGTCAAGTATTGAGGACCCTAAAAAAGCCCATGAAGTTTTAAAGGTATTATCAAAGGCATGTGTTGAAGTTTGTGAAGGTCAGGCCATGGATATGGAATTTGAAAACAGGTTTCCAACCATGGACGAATACTTTGAAATGATTTCAAAGAAAACAGGTGCATTGATCGTAGCTCCTGTGGAGATAGGGGCCATTATGTCTGAATGCAATGAAGAGGAAAGAAAATCATTATATGAGTACGCTAAAAGGATAGGTATGGTTTTTCAAGTGCAGGATGATGTTTTGGACTTAATAGGGGACCAGAAAAAAATTGGAAAGCCCGTTGGTAGCGACATAAAAGAAGGTAAAAAAACCTTAATGGTAATTCATGCAATGGAAACTCTCCCTGAAGATAAAAAGGAAAGACTAATGAATATTTTGGGCAACAGCGATGCTACAGATGAAGAAATTTCAGAAGCCATAGAACTATTGGGCGATTCAATTGAATATGCAAAAGAGCTCATGAAGAATGCAGTAAAAGAAGCCAAAGATTATTTAAAAATATTCGATAGTGAAAAAAGAAAGAGATTGGAAGACATTGCAGACTTTATAGTGGATAGAATATATTAATTGAATTTAACTTTTTTTAAAATATTTGCTTTCTTCAATGTTTTTGTTATTTTGGTAAACTGTAGTTTATCCAGGCATATGTCTATACTATATGTTAATAATTTTTTATAAATAAAAAATATATTATTGTTAACAAATTTATGTAAATTAGGGCAGTTATATAAAATTATAAGAATTAAATGGTAGGAGATGAGTTATATGAAAATACCTAGAGTTTATGTTGAAGGTAAAGGTGATGGGAGTAATAGGGTCGCCATTGAAAAAAACGGAAAAGTTATTATATTTTTAGATGAAGGGGAAGAGTATACCGGAGATGGTAAAATACTGTCCCAGATAGTTTGCGATGACTTAGAAAAATACATTATAAACTCCAAGTTTGTAAGGGATGTTTTGATTAGGTACCCTGATAAAAGAACATTTACCTATTTGGAAAAGGGCACTGAGATTTTGCAAATACCTGCTGAAGGTTACAAAGTGTATCCAATTGTGGATTTTGGATGTAGGGTTTTAGAAGGTCACAGGCTTGCAGCTTTAGAGAGCAAAAAAGGAGATATGAGATTTGTGAATTCTCCTATAAATGGAACAATAGTTTTTATGAAGGAAATACCCGGTAAAAGAGCCAACTATGTGTTTTACATATTGGAAGAATAATTATATACTTCCACAAGTTAAATTGAAATTATCTTTTTAAAATTTAAATTTAAATTAAAGAATGTAGAATCGAGACAAGTCTTTTTGTTTCTAAAAAGATTTGCTGACTTACGATCCACCGCAACATAGTTGCGGGGAAGTTGAATAATCTACGATTATTCAACTAAACCTGAAAGGTTTTCGTCGAGTTTGCCTATTTTGTGGAATCACCATATTTGTTTAGTTTTGCATATTGATGCCCCCAAGAGCCGCTAATTTGACCTTTTTTAGCCATTTTTCCAAGGATTTTAAATGTATATGCATCGAGCTCTGTAGGTTTGCTATCTTCAAAATAGGTACCAGGTAATGGCATGAAATAGTGGGCATGGATTTTTCCATTCTTTTTTGATATATAATCCATTAAATCAATACTTTCTTTTCTTTGGTCTTCATTTTCACCAGGAAATCCAAAGATGAAATCTACCTTTGGAATAAGGCCGTATTCTTTGCACAAATCTACGGCGTTTAGTACGTCCTCTACTGTATGGCCCCTCCTAATAAATTTGAGTATTTCATTACTTCCACTCTGAGCTCCAAAGTGGAGGTATTTGTTATCACAGTATTTTACAAGAACTTCTAAAGTTTCCTTTTTAACAAATTCTGGTCTAACTTCAGAAGGAAATGTTCCAAAAAACAACCTATTTTTGATTTCATAAAGATTTTTTAGAAGTTTTTCTAGTTTTTCAATGTTTGGTTTTGTTCCGTCTGACGAACCGTAGCATAGTGCATTTGGGGTTACAAATCTTATGTCACCCATGGTTTTTACAGATTTTACAATATTGTCGATACTTCTGTGTCTAACTTTTTTACCAAATATTTGAGGGGTTTGGCAAAATCTACAGTTATAAGGGCATCCTCTGGTTATTTCAATTGGGGAGAGAGGATAGGTTTCATTATAGTTGTCAAGATTTTCTACGGGTTCTCCTTTTATTATATTTTTAACATTCTCCCCTTTTTTTAAAGATTCTATTAATTTTGGTAGTGTTATTTCTCCTTCCCCAATAATTACATGGTTAAATCCTATTTTCAAAGTATCTTCCGGATTTCCAGAGGGATGAGGTCCTCCGGCTATCAATATAACATCTTTTTTAGTTTCTCTTATTTTTTTTACCTCTTCAATTACCTCTTCCCTCTGCAAGGTCATGAAAGAGTAGATAATTATATTAATTTCTTCAATACTATTAATTAATTCATCTAAATTCTTAAATAAATATCCACCAACAATAGGATAGATTTTTGAAATACTATATCTGTTTTTAGCAGTCAATCTAAATCCAATCATAAGTTTAAATAATAATTCTGTAGTATATAAAATTGTGGTGATTAATATAGTCGTTTTTGTTATAAGTCGCCATGCTTTATTTAAAAATGTCATGTTGAGTAATCGGTATATAATGTGTGCAATTTTAGTTAAAACATACCATATTTAAAGTTAAAAAACCAATTAATACTGTTTAATTTACCTAATTAAAAGCAATTGAGGGCAATTTATTTATCTCTGTGATGTAATGCACACCAACTATAAATTCGAAAACAACTATAATTTATATCATAATGAATATATGATGATCATATGAATAGATAAATACAGGGGTGTTGTATTTGACAAAGAAACCTACTTTGCGTGTTAAAATACACTATCCAGGAAGTATATTGGAAGGAGAGTTTGATTTTGACATTGTAGTTAAACTTAAAGACAAATACATGAAATATCTTGAGACAGGTAGAGGTTTTGGGATGATAATATTCAATGAAGAGAAAAGAAGGTTCGCAGTAGTAAACTTTGAAAAGATCTGTGCAATAGAGGTCGAAAAGACATTGATATTTATGGACGAGTATGAAAGAAAATGGGAGCATGTCTCCAAGTAATTTATTTAAATCCTTTATCACTTCGCTCGAAAACTGAAAATAAAGAGGAATTAATGGTACTATGAAAAACGAGCAAAAACTGAACAAAAACAAAAAAGCGATTTTTATAGCTCACAGTGAGATTCGCTCACTACGAATAGCAAAAAATGCGGTTATTGTTGGGGATGTTGAATTGGGTGAAGATGTAAGTGTATGGTATGGGGCAGTTTTAAGGGGCGACGTTAGTAAAATAACGATAAAAAAAGGTTCAAACATCCAAGACAACTGTGTGATACATGGCTCAAAAGATTGTCCAACGATAATCGGAGAGTATGTGTCTATAGGCCATGGTGCAGTTGTTCATGGCTGTAAGATGGGAGATAATGTTTTAGTTGGGATGAATGCCACTATTCTAAACGGTGCAAAAATTGGAAACAACTGCATCATCGGAGCAAATGCTTTGGTTACTCAAAATAAAGAAATACCACCTAATAGCTTAGTTTTAGGAGTTCCAGGAAAGGTTGTTAGGGAGCTCACAGAAGAAGAAATAAAATCTATAAGAGAAAATGCAGTAAACTATATAAAATTATCAAAAGATTTATAACCGACCCTTTTAAAAAAAGTGTTGAATTAAATGAAAACCTAACGGTTTTCATAGCTCACCAACTTCGTTGGTGATTCCAAAATCCGATACCCCTTCACGAAGTGAAGGGGTATATTTGGAAACAACCTTTTAAAAAAAGTTGGATCGAAATGATAAATACCTTTGGAATCCAAGCCTTCTCGACGAAACCTTTGGTTTCGTGAGTCCCAGCCGAGACCATAGGTCTCGTTGGACCCAGCAATTTTTAATTTGTTTGGGCAGCAAATCCGAAGGATTTGCTTCGACGACAAATCAACGATTTGTCTCGATTTTCTAAAAGGTTTGGCTTTTAATATTTACCAATTTATGGTTGGTGGGAAGTAATATATACTCACTCAACTTCGTTGGGTGGGTATCCGGTTTTGGAATCCAAACCTTTTTCTAAAAGGTTTGGATATAAAATTATCAAAAGATTTATAATTTATAATACATATAATAAGGTAAAACCTAACGAGGATGAAAAAATGGTTAATTTAGGATTTGTTATAGCAGAGTTTAACAGAGATTTGACCTACATGATGGAAAAAGTTGCAGAAGAACATGCAGAGTTTTTAGGAGCTGATGTAAAATATAAAATTGTGGTTCCAGGGGCTTTTGACATGCCACTCGCCATTAAAAGAATGCTTGAAAAAGATGATATTGATGCAGTGGTTACTATAGGATGTGTTATAGAGGGGGATACAGAACACGATGAGATTGTAGTCCATAATGCAGCAAGAAAGATAGCTGATTTATCATTGGAGTACAACAAACCTGTAGCACTTGGAATATCAGGTCCTGGAATGACAAGATTGCAGGCAGAAGAAAGAATAGATTACGGTAAAAGGGCAGTTGAAGCTGCAGTTAAAATGGTAAAAAGATTAAAAAGTATTGAATAGATTGTAAGCAACATTGAAGATCATTTTAATTGCAGAATAACTAAATTTTACACACAACTAAGTGATAATATGGACGTTTTAAAGGAAGTTTATAAAGTAGTTGAAAGTAGGATAAAAGAAAAACCTGAAAATTCCTATGTATCCAAATTAACAACAGACGATACTAAAAAAGCCATCAACAAAATTTGTGAGAAAATAGGGGAAGAAGCTGCCGAAACTATTATTGCAGCAAAAGATGAAGATAAACGTGAGATAATATATGAAAGTGCTGATTTAATATTCCATACAATGATTCTCTTAGCATACTTCGGAGTAGAGTATGAAGAGTTGATGGATGAGTTTAAAAGAAGAATGAAATAATTTATTTATTCATTTTTTTATTTTCAATAAGTTTTTTTAATATTTTGGGAAACATAGTACCTTCAATAAGTTCCAATATATCGGTTCTTGTAAGTATTCCAACGACTTTTTCGTTCTCATCAACAACTATCAATCTTCCTACATTGTTTTTTTCCATTAAAACAAGGGCGTCATATATGGCATCATTTACAGATACAGTATATGGGTTTTTTGCCATTATACTTTCTATCTTTTCGTTTTCCATTCCCTTTGCAACTGCCGTGGCAATGTCATGAAGACTTAAAATCCCCAGGAGTTCCCCATCTTTCATTATTGGAAGCCCACTTATATTCTCCTTTGAAAGTAGTTCTGCGGCGTCCCTAATAGTTTTGTCAGGCTCTATCCAAAAAAGCTTGTCTTTAATTGCAATATCTCCTACCAAAATATTTGGAATACTTGCCACACCAATAACGTCGATTAAAAGGATGTGGTTTATATCGTCCCTTCCAATAACTTTACCCAATATTACGATTTTATTGTGGTGGGTAGGCCCTACTTTTACAATTTCATTTTCACTGAATTTTTTAGTGTCCCCTTTTATGTAAATCTTTGAAGAACATGATTTTTCATAGGTTACGGTATCAAAAACTATTTTTTCTACATAAACTCCTTCAACCCTCTCATCGCCCTTATATATTGGAACTATGATTTCTTCCTTAGACATCAATCCAAGGGTCCTATACGCTTCACTCGTTGGTACGTATCCCCCCTTTGGTCCAGGAACGCCATCTACTAAATTTAAGGCCCTTAAAGCCTGCATCTGGTTCCTTATAGTTCCAGGATTTCTATTTAGTCTATTGGCTATTTCAGTACCCTTAACCGCACTATTTTTTTCCCCATAAATTGATATTAATTCCTGTAATATTTCCTTCTGAACTACAGTGAGATCCATAAAAACACCTGGCACTACAATTTATGATAATTATAAATTATGATATTCGCAACTATAAAAATGTTTTTATTTTTATCAAATTACAAATTTTGCACATATTATTTCTTAAAAGCACACCATATCAAAAAACGGTAAATTGAAATAATTTTGGGGGTATTATCATAAAAATTCCATAGTTAAACCAGATCTAAATCTAAGAAATTTTTTGCATATTTGGTGTTATCATTTTGAACCCCTCTTCATTCTCTTTAATGTCACATATGTTTCCATACAATGTTTTTAAAACTTCTTTTGTTAAAACAT
>NZ_AQXV01000040.1:0-32860 GCF_000376965.1 Methanothermococcus thermolithotrophicus DSM 2095
TAAGAAATTTTTTGCATATTTGGTGTTATCATTTTGAACCCCTCTTCATTCTCTTTAATGTCACATATGTTTCCATACAATGTTTTTAAAACTTCTTTTGTTAAAACATTGCGGGGTTCTCCACTGGCAATAATTTTCTTGTCATGCAACACAACAACTTTATCACAAAACCACATCATGTGGTTAGGGTCATGCACACTAACAACGATTGGCATCCCTCTTTTGGTGAGTTTTTTTAACATACTCCATATTTTCAACTGGTTTCTAAAATCCAATGCAGAAGTTGGCTCATCTAAAATCATGGCTTTTGTTTCTTGTGTCAATGCCCTTGCCAATAAAACAAGCTGTCTTTGACCACCGCTTAAATCTGTGTAAGGTCTATCTGCGAGATGGGATATGCCGATGACATCCATGGCTTCAAGTGCTTTTTCAACATCTTTCTTTTTTGGACCGAATATGCCCCCCAAATGAGGAGTCCTCCCCATTAAAACAACTTCTTTAACCAAGTACGGAAATGGTGGCTTATGTTCTTGGGGAACATAGGCAATTAGTTTTGCAATGTCCTCAACAGGCATTTTTAGTATGTTCCTTTCACCAATAGATACTCCTCCTTTTTTCGGCTTTAAAAATCCAATCATGCATTTGAAGAGCGTCGATTTCCCTGCTCCATTAGGTCCAAATATTGCACATAACTCCCCTTTCTCCACCTTAAAAGAAACCCCTCTTAATATATCATGTTTTTCATCATAACCAAAGTGAAGGTTTTTAATTTCTATCATATTAATCCCCTCCGAAGAATTGAGTTTTCTTTGACCTCAGTAAATAGATTAAATACGGAGCTCCGAGAATTGATGTTATTATTCCCAGGGGGACTTCTCCAGTGGTTATTGTTCTTGAAATAGTATCACAAACAATTAAAAAAATCCCCCCCATTAATGCAGATAGTGGGAGAAGAAATCTATGGTCTGGACCTACAATAAGACGAGAAGCATGGGGAATCATCAAGCCTACCCATCCGATAATTCCTGCAACAGAGACGGATAGGGATGTTATGAATGTGGCAATGGTAATAAGGATGATTTTTAGTCTTTCAGTGTTTATTCCCAATGCCCTTGCTTCTTCATCCCCCATTGATATAATATTTAATTTCCACGCATAAAGCATCAATGAAATTATCCCTAATGGTATCAATAATCCAACACCATACACTTCTTTCCACCCAATATGATAAAGACCCCCCATCAACCAAAATACTATTGCTTTTAATTGAGATTCGGTGGCAACATATTGGAATACCGCAACCATTGCACTAAAAAATGAACCTAATATAATTCCTGCAAGCAACAGGGTTACTAATGGAGTTTTCCCCCTGACTCTTGCCAATGAATACGCCCCAAATACCGCAACCATCCCAAAAATAAACGCTGAAAATTGTATGGAGAATGGAATTGATGAGAACATTATTGACAGAGCTGCTCCAAATGCCGCACCTGCGGAGATACCTAATATAAACGGACTAACGAGAGGGTTCCTAAATACGCCCTGATATGTAGCCCCCGATGTTGCAAGTGCCATTCCTATTAACATTCCTATTAAAACTCTGGGAATTCTTATGTCCCATACAATAGTGTCATAGATGTTGTTGGTAATATGGCCACTTCCTAAAATATGGTATTTCATAACCTCAAATACTTCAAACACTGGAACATTGTATGCTCCGATACTAATGGAAATTAACATTGTAGTTAACAACAAAAAACCAGTAAGACCAATAATAAAAATTTTTGATTTATATTCAAAATTAACATTGCCATCCATGTATTATCACCTTAAATTAAAAAAAGAAAAAAAGAAATTTAGTGAGGATTGCCATAATATCTCTGTGCTTTTACAGCTTCTGCGATTTCATCATCATTTAATCCATAGATATTCTTATATAATTTAATCTCTTCTTTATCTGGGTCAATATCGGCAAATTTCTCTGGATATAATGTTTTTGCTTCCCTCAATAATCCAATTGGGAATTCAATGGTTGCTCTCCATTCAGTAGTTCCTACACTACCAACTCTTTTTTCCTTAATTGCCTTAGCATTTTGAACTAATTCCCAATTAAAGCCCATATCTTTTCCGGCATATACATCTTCTGGACTTACATATCCACCATGTCCCAATATTATCATGACATCAGGGTTTAATTTTAAAACTTGTTCGGGGGCTGTTTTTACCCAGCTGCCTTCTTCAAGGACATTTTTCCCATGGACTATTTCCTCTAGGAAGTATGACTGAATTGTTTGAGGTCCCAACATATAATCAGGAGTTGCAAATAACATGACATTTGGTCTTTCATCTTCTGGAATATCTTTGGTTCTTTCTTTAACCAGCTGAACTTTTCCGTTGAGATAATTAATTAAATCTTTTGCTTCGCTCTGCTTGTCGAATATATCTCCTAAAATTTCAATTTCTTGCCATACTGTATTTACATTTGGTTTTTCATAGGATGTTGGATGCAGTAGTAAAACAGTAGGAATTCCCATCTCATTTAATCTATCTATGATTTTTTGATACCTATCCTGTCTTTCTTTGTCGGTGGCGAACGCCCTAATAATTACAACATCAGGGTTCGTTGCAGCGAGAGTTTCATAATTTAACTCTTTTGAGCTACCGACATTGGTTATACTTTCAATTCTTGGGCATACAACTTTTAAAAATTCATTTTTCATTTGGGAATTATCAACTGCGACAACTTTATCGTCAATTTTCCAAATTTTCATTATTTTTATATATGTTCCTGTGAAGTCGATTAAAGCAACATTCTTTACATCTTTTTTAATCTTAACTTCTCTATCCCACATATCTTTGATGGTCTTATATTCTACATCTTTATTTTCTGCGACATTGGACTTTTCTGCTGCTGTTGTAGGACTGCTTTCAGCTGTAGGTGATGGATTTACTTCATCTGCAACAGTCTTTGATGTGCAACCACACATGCTTACCGTAAAAATCATCATCCCACATAATAATAAGACTCCTAATTTTTTTAGGTTCAAAATATCACCTAATTTAAATTTCATATTAGTTAATAATATAAATCATCTGAAAATTATTACTAATAATATATAAGAGTTACGATTTGATTCTACAATTAAAAATTTGCCACCATCAACTTGATTTTGATGACTATTGTATTAAAATCGATGACGGCATATTAATGAATTATTTGACAAAAAAAGAGATTAAAAATCTAATGAAATTACCTCAATACCTAAGGCATCTTCCATATATTTTTTAAATAATTTCAATCCATAAACCTCAGTTCCATAGTGTCCCCCATCTATCACACATAAACCGAGCTCCTCTGCAAGTATCTTTGAATGATGAATTAGGTCTCCGGAGATATAAATGTCAACACCTGCTACTTCTGATACATATTTTATAGAGCTCTGGGATAATCCATAACCAGAAAGTACAGCAACCTTTAAATCTTTTTTATCGTCAATTATTTCAGAATTTACAACTACTGGATTTTTTACAATATTTTCTTTGGTTATTTGTAGTAGTTCGTCAAAAGAACCATTAAATTTTCCTATTCTTCCCAAACCATTGGTATATAAGTTTTCAACGTTTTCAAGCTGATACAAATCAACTAAAGCATCGTTTAAACCGTTTTTACATATATCAAGATTTGTGTGTGCTGAGTATAGAATTATCTCGTTATCCATTAATATCTTTAATTTTTTATAAATAACTCCTGTAAAGGTTCTTATGGGATCTTTTAGTATTGGATGGTGGGTAAATAAAAAATCAACCTTCTCTTTTTTGGCTTTTTCCACAACATCTAAAGATGGATCCAATGCTACACCTATTTTTTTAACTTCATTGTTTAAATCGTTTCCAACTTGAAGTCCTATATTGTCCCCTTCAATTGCGAGCTCCTTTGGAGCAAATTCTTCTATAAAATTTA
Organism: Methanothermococcus thermolithotrophicus DSM 2095; assembly: GCF_000376965.1. Lineage (NCBI taxonomy): Archaea > Methanobacteriati > Methanobacteriota > Methanococci > Methanococcales > Methanococcaceae > Methanothermococcus > Methanothermococcus thermolithotrophicus. The sequence continues at coordinate 3,962 of NZ_AQXV01000040.1, forward strand.
TAATATTCCATGCGTATGTCTTCACTTTCTCCACCCTGTAATTACCTGTAGTTCTTCAAATGGAAATGCCATTGAGCCTGTTTTTTTGGCTTTAAATCCATATTTTTCAAGCATTCCAATAGTTTTATCTTCGCCAGTTAATGAGGATTGAACTATCTGAACAATACCATTTTCATTTAAATAATCTCCAACTTCTTTGATAAATCTACCAAGAACTTTTCTTCCGTCTTCTCCCCCATCAAATGCGTAATTTAGGTATTCTTCAAGTTTTTCATCTTCAGAAGTTGGTAGATATGGGGCATTAAATAAAATAACGTCAAATCTTTCATTTATGCTGCTGAATAAGTCACTTTCTAAAAAGAAAATAGATTTATTCAATTCCAATTTATTCAATATTGCATTTTCCTTTGCAGTTTCTATTGAATAAGGGTTTATATCTATTCCAACAACCTTTTTAGCTCCTTTTTTTAATGCGTTAATGGCCTGAATTCCAGTACCGGTTCCAACATCTAGGACTGTTTTATCTTTTACATCCACCAAATTATCAATCAATAGTTCACTATCCTCTGCTGGTTCATAGACCTTTGGATGAGTTTTTATTAGAATCCCTTTTATTTCAACTGTCGTAGGTGACATAGTTATTCCGTTTTATTTTTTTTATTACCATTTATAGTGCTCGACATAACAAACTTAAATATATCCTTCAAAATATACCTACTCAACTTCGTTGAGTAGGTATCGGATTTTGGAATCAAAACCTTTTTTTAAAAGGTTTTGTCTTTGACTATAATTTAAAATTTCCAGATTTCATCACCAATATAATGGATGGTCTTTATGGCTTTGCCCTTTTTTTCTTCCTTCATAGTTTTTCCATCCATTAAAGCTATTCCAACTGATAAAGGTTTTTGATGGGTTTCATCTACAACAAAAACAACATCTCCTTCTTTGATATTTTCGTCTGCATCGACTATTCCTGGAGCCATTACATCGGCACCGTTTGCAAGGAATTTAACGGCCCCCATGTCTACAACGACTTTATTTTTATCCAAATTATGGTTTAATAGGGTTTTTAATGTTGGATATATCTTATCCTCTATTTTAACGGCAATAGGTTCGTTGTCTATTAAGATCATTTCATATTCATCAGTTATGGCGATTTCTGCATTTGCCTTTTTAGAAATTATCTCCTTTCCAAATATGTTGTCCAATTCTTCTTTTAATTTTTTTAACTCCTTTTTTTTCATGCAGTATCTTCTTTTTATTTCCAATATTTCACCTAGATTCACATATTAGCTAATATTATTATTATATTATTTAATATCATTTAATGCTTTTGAAGCTATAAGTCCAAGAAATCTAGATAGTTCCAATTCAAATTCCCTACTTACATCTGATGCCCCACTTGTTGCATGTGCAGCTTCATGTAATAATGTGTTAGCATACAATTCTAAACTTTTTAATTGAGTTCTTTTTATTATAATTCTTCCAAATAATGGTTCCCATACGCCTGCCGCTTCTGTAAAGCAAAGACCTTCTTTTTTCATAGTTTCAGATATTTTTATTTCCCGTACATTTTTAGGTTTCCCACCAATTAACTTAAAAATACCATCAGTCGTTTTAAAAATTTCCATTTCTTTTGGTGATAATTCATTTAACTCCACAAACTTATATTCAAAGCTTTCATTATATTCTTCCATAAATTGCTCTAAATCCCTAATGGCATTTCCTGAAACGTCTTTTAATCCGTTAATTTTACTTTTAAGGTTCTCGGGAATTGTTATTATTTTATATCCTGATGATTTTGCTTCATCTACCATGTTGGTTGCATGTATTAAGTCATCATGAGTTAGAAATATTACTTTATCTAATGAATTTAATATTTTAACTGCATGTTTTTGGACATCTAACCAATGAAGTTCATCATGGATATTCCCAGTACTATAATTTTTTAAATCTTCTGCTAATTTTTCAGCCACTGTTTTACTACTGCATTGTAATATTATCTTCTTTATCCTATCGGAATATGCATTTCTTCCAACATTAGTCCTTTCCCTATTGAGTGCTTTTTTTATTTTCTTTGTTAAAGATGTTATATTATAACTAAAAAGAAAATTTTCTTCTTCTGATACCTTTACACCATTTATATATATTTTCCCTCGTTTTCCTTTTTTCTCTAAAATTTCCCCATATTTAGTTTTTTCAAGTATTCGCTCTCCAGAAAATTTTAAAAATAAATTCATGGCTTTTGTAATGTCTTTGTCATTAACTCCTGTTAAAATAAAGTCAGTTCCTATAAATTCAGGTTCTGATGGGGGGCTTATACATGCATGCAAGGTAATAATATCATCAAAACCGTGTTTTTGTGATTTTTCGATAGTTATGTCTCCATACTTTGATTTTATAAACACATCTACTCCCTTTCTTTCAAATGTTGCAAGGGCATCTTTTAAACCTATTCCAAATTTTCCGATTACATTTGGGTTTCTTAGTTTTTCATCATTTTCATTTTGTGTCAAATGTTCATATTTAAGTCCTCTACCATAATCCCTAATATGCCACCTATCTTCATCATCTTTAAATATCTCTATATCTTTTGTTTGTGTTAGCATTTGCTCATCGAGAGCGTTGGCAATAATTTCTCTGATTGCATGATAAAGTTCCCAATCTTCAAGAATTCGCTCAATATTTAAGTCAAATTTTTTAACACTCATTTTACCCCTTTTATTATATATTTATTATTTAAAATGATGATACTTATATTTTCATTATTTATTCTAAAATCTCATATAAGGTATTTCTCTCCTTTGGGGCTCTTCCTATTCTTATAATAGCATCCCTTATTTCTTTGGAATTCATCGATACCCCGTATTCAGCTCCTGCAGCCTTTGAAATATTTTCTTCCATCAGGGTTCCACCGAAGTCATTTGCACCGCATTTTAGTGCTATTTGAGCCATTTTAAGTCCTAGTTTAACCCATGAAACTTGTATGTTTTTTAAAGTATCCTTAAATAATATTCTAGATATTGCATATACCTTTAAGTCTTCAAGTCCCGTAGCTCCTCCTTTGGATGTTCCCATATTGTATATTGGAGCAAACTTATGCATAAAACTCAATGGAACAAATTCGGTAAAACCACCAGTTTCCTCTTGAATTTCTTTTATTACAAATAGGTGATTTACCATATGTTTGTACTCCTCTATATGCCCGTACATCATTGTTGAAGTTGTTGGAATTCCAATTTTATGGGCAGTTTTTACTATTTTGACCCACTCGTTTGTTGATAATTTACTTGGACATAGTTCATTTCTTATCTCATCATCGAGAATCTCAGCTGCAGTTCCTGGCATCGTGTTTAAACCATTTTCATATAATATATTAAGGGCTTCTTTTACATCCAATCCAGCATTTTCTGCGGCAAATTTAATTTCCATAGGCGAAAATGCATGTATGTGGATATCCCCATAAGGTTTTGTAATCTCATGAACTTTTTTTAATATTTCAACTTGAAAGTAGGTATCTATATCAGGATGAAGTCCTCCTTGGATGCATACTTCCGTAGCTCCAATTTTTTTTGCTTCAAGAGCTTTTTTTGCTATATGGTCTGGATTCAAGAAGTATGCTTCTTTATCTCCTTTATCCACCTTAAATGCACAAAATTTACAATCTCCAACACATACATTTGTGAAGTTGATGTTTCTGTTTACCACATAGGTTACATCATCCCCTACAATTTCCCTCCTCATACCATCGGCAAGTTTTAAAATCTCAAAAAAGTTTTCAGTATTTTCAAACAGTTCAAGACACTCTTTTTTTGAAAGGTCTTTTTCCCAGTATTCCATTATATCCATGGCATCACCGATTTCTCTTGAAATTCACATACTTATATGTCATGTAGTATATAAATTAATAATATGAATTATCAATTAGAATAATTTATACCCATATTATTTTATTAAATGATTATTTGAGAGCTTACGGAATTATATTTGATATAAATACTTTTCCATTTAAATTAAATGAAAATAGATTATATACTCAATGTTACCATATGTATTTAAAAGGAGTTATATTAAAAAAAGACGAAGGTGACAGCATGAAGTTTGGTATTGAGTTTGTTCCAAATGAATTGGTAACAAAACTTAGCTACTATGTAAAACTGGCAGAAGACAATGGATTTGAATTCTGCTGGATTACAGATCACTACAACAACAGAAACGTGTACATGGCCTTAACTTCAATCGCAGCTGCAACAAATAAAATTAAATTAGGACCTGGTGTTACAAACCCATACGTAAGAAGCCCTGCAGTTACAGCATCAGCAATGGCTACATTAGATGAATTATCTGGGGGGAGAGCTGTTTTAGGTATCGGTCCAGGAGACAAAGCAACCTTCGATGCTTTAGGAATTGAATGGACAAAACCAGTTTCAACAATTAAAAAAGCTATCGCAGACATGAAAGAATTAATGGAAGGAAAAAGACTTGAAACCGGAGCTCAGTTAGCTGTAAAACCATCAGTTAAAGTTCCAATTTACATGGGAGCTCAAGGACCAAAAATGTTAGAAACTGCAGGTATGATTGCAGACGGTGTTTTAATCAACGCTTCAAACCCAAAAGACTTCGAAGCTGCTGTTCCATTAATTAAAAAAGGTGCAGAAGCTGCAGGAAGAAGCATGGACGAAATAGATGTTGCAGCTTACGCTTGTATGTCAGTAGATAAGAAACCTGAAAAAGCAAAACAAGCAGCAATTCCAGTTGTTGCATTCATTGCAGCAGGTTCCCCACCTATGGTTTTAGAAAGACATGGAATTGACCCTGCAAAAGTAGATGCAATAAGAGCTGCATTAAAAGAAGGAAACTTCCCAGCTGCATTTGGTAATGTAGATGACACAATGTTGGAAGCATTTGCACTCTACGGTACACCAGAAGAAGTTGTTGAAAAAGGAAAAGCTTTAGCAGAAATGGGAGTTACTCAAATCGTTGCTGGTTCACCAATCGGACCAAACAAAGAAACAAGTATTAAATTAATCGGTAAAAAAGTTATACCTGAATTAAAGGACTTATAAATGATTTAAGTTATTAAATTTTTTCTTATTTTCTTTTTTATTGGGTATAAAATAATTAAATAGATAATTTTTAAAATAGTTAATACTTAGTTTTCTTCTTTTTCAATGTATTTTTCTATCAATTTGGCGTCAACTCGTGTTTTAATCCCTAACCTCTCTAAAATAATGTTGTTCAAAATTATTTTTAATATTTCCTTACCTTCTTTTGATTTGGTTATATTGTTTAATTTTCTCGTTGTTGAAGGGGACTTTAGTTTCATCAATACATTTGCAAGTTCATCCTCTTTAATTCGCCCTTTCTTTTTTGTGTAAATTTCATCTGCAATTTCTTCCAAAGCTTTCATGTCGAAAGGTAAAAATTGACCTATCTTATTGTGAGTAGTTTCGTTAATAGCTGCTAAAAGCCTTGCGATTTCAATATCTTCAGTTTTTTCATCGATATTCATTTTTTTAACAACAAACCATTTTCCTTTTTTTGCCATAAACTGTATTTTTTCCTCCTGCATAATATCACCGTTTAAACATGTCAATATTTATCATTTAATCAATCTATGATTTGCATGTAAAAACTATAAAAAATTTTCATAACTTTAAATTCCTAAAAAAAAGAACCGAATAAATATTGATAACATATCAAATAATATATTTAAAAAATAAAAAAATAAAAAATAAGTTTAAATGAAATGAAAGAGAGTTAGTACATTTCAATTATTTTTTTCAAAACTGGATCTTTAATTTCATCTGCTGAAATTTCTTTAACTTCTTCAACTTTTATGAATGATCTTTTTACACGGTGTTTACTTCCAATTTCTGAGTACATTAATTCTAAAGCCTGGTTTTCGTTGAGTGTTCTGTATTCTTTTGTGAAAACCATAGGTTCGTCTTTTCCTGTTACTACTCCCCTTATGCTGAATATTTTAACCATGATCTCACCTTTTAACCATTATGATATTTATAATGAGTATTTACAATACATAAGATAGATAAGATATATACTAACGGATTAATCTATTAAATCTAGGGCTTCTTCGATTTTTAAGACTTCCGGTCCTGTAGTGTCCCCACCGACAATAGCTCCTTTACTATTTGCCAACACACATGCTCCTACTGAGGTTACACCCTTGTTTCCAGTACCTCTCCCGATACAATCTATTTTTAGAACATCTTTTATCCATTCGAGCTCTTCGTCTTTTGTGAGGGGATGAACCAGACAACCTTTGTTTGTAGCCACTGCATTTGAGCCAACAGTGGGGAGCCCGGCAATGTTTCCTACCTCACCACTTACATTAAGTACATCTTCAATATCCTTCTTAAAATGTTTTAATTCTTCAGAAATAATACAACCCTTATCGTTGGTTGTTATTAAGTTCCCAAGTGCCGTGTTTTTGACTTTAAGTTTTTTTATTTGAATATCCAAATCGTTTTCCTTTAAAAAATCTTTGATTAATTCTACTTCTTTATCCAAAACAATATCTGGAAGAAGTAGTCCGTAAGAATTTGCAACACATAAGGAACCTATTAAAGAACTATTTGCAACGTTAAGTTGTTTACCTGGAATATCCAATACTTCTTCAATTTTACTTAATGGACCTTTTTCTACAATGTGTGGAAAAAGGCCAAATTTTTCAGTTACAAGAGAAAGCACACCTATTGTAGATATTCCAGAAAAGTACATTTTTATTATCATAATATCACATAGTCAGAACCTATTGGGCGAAAACTAAAAGTTTTCGTTATCTCAAATTCCCGGAGTTTACAAGTTATTGTATGTAAAACTTAGTTCGGGAATTAATTATTCTATTAACGTTGCTTTAACAACGTCTCCTTCCTTAATAGCTTTTACCCTAATTTTTGCAGGGATTTTGTTTAAGCTTCTTTCCCATACTTTTTCGTTTATTGAGTTGTCCAATTTAACTACATCAGATTTCATATGTCTTTTTAAGAACTCTCTGATTTTTCTTATAGCTCTTGGAGCTCTTTTTGTTGTTTTTGACTTGTTTATTACATCCCTTAAAGGTATTGTATATATTCTTTCATCTTCCATAATAGCACCTCCGAAAAAACTAAAAACAATAAATATTATCTTAATCAAATACAATATGGAAAAATTATATTTAAACATTATGGTTATTAATTATATCAATAATAAGGTGTGAAAAATGGATAGAAGTTTGAAAGCTGAAGTTTTAACGGAAGCATTACCGTATATATGTAAATTTCAGGATCACAAGATTGTAATTAAATATGGCGGTCATGCAATGGTAAACGAAGATGCTAAAAGATGGATAGCAAAGGATATTGTATTATTAAGATTCGTTGGGTTGAATCCTGTGGTAGTTCATGGAGGAGGGCCTGAAATAAATAAATCAATGGAGAAAATGGGTAAAAAACCTGAATTTATTCATGGTTTAAGAGTTACAGATGAAGAAACATTGGATATAGTTAAAATGGTCCTCATAGGAAAAATAAATGGAGACATAGTCTCAAAATTGGGAAAGTATGGAGGTAAGGCAGTAGGTCTTTCAGGAAAATCTGGGCAGCTAATTAAAGCTAAGAAAAAAATTCAGTACGTTATAAAAGATGATGAGAAGATTGAAGTAGATTTGGGAATGGTTGGGGAAGTTGAGCAGATAAATACAGAATTGATAGACATACTAATAGAAAAAAAGTATATTCCGGTTATTTCACCAATTGGAATTGATAGTCAGGGTAATGCTTTGAACTTAAATGCAGATATAGCTGCAGGAGATATAGCAGGGGCAATTAATGCAGAAAAATTAATTATGATCACTGATGTTGATGGTGTTATGGGAGATATAAACGATCCATCGACACTTTATAAGAAGCTTACAGTTTCAGAAGTAGAAAAAATGATTGCAGATGGAATTATCGTCGGAGGAATGATACCTAAAATTGAAGCCTGCATAAATGCTTTGAATAAGGGGGTAAAAAGTGTCCACATAATAAACGGGAAAATTCCGCATTCAGTACTGCTGGAAGTATTTACTGAAGGGGGTATTGGTACAATGATTGTGAAGGATTAATATCATACAATTTAATAACTTCATTTTTAATTTTAATTTCAACTCGATATACTAATGGATGTATTTATATATATTATAAAATTAATTGATACATATTATTAAGGTCGATATCTAAAAAATAATAAAAAGACAGAAGAGGGGTGGAGAATGAAAAAAATATTTGTATTGATCGGGCTAATGAGCTTAATCTTTGGTATCGTTTTTACCGGTTGTACAGAGCAAATCTCGCCAGAGCAGATCGCAAAAAAGATGGAAGAGAAATATAATTCAATTGAAGACATGAGCGGTAAAATGGTCATGACAATAGATGTTCAGGGCAAATCTGAAACAATGTATTACAATTACAAATATAAAAAACCTAACAAATACGTGTATGAAAACGATGAAATTCTCATGATTTCTGATGGAAAAACAATGTACGTGTATAATAAAAAACAAAATCAATACACTAAAACGGATGTTTTCCCGCAAGATGATGTGGATTATTATGGTAGCGTTATAAAAACAAAAATTGTAAAAGACATGCTTAACATATACGACATAGAGCTCCTTGGAAGTGAAAAAGTTTCGGATAAAGATTATTACATATTGAAATTAACTTCAAAAAATAAAACAGGGGTAGCAGCTCCTAAAAACATGAAAATATGGGTGGATAAAGAGTATTGGCAACCATTAAAAATTGAAATGAGTGAAGACGAATTTAAAATCGTCGTAGAATATAGGGATGTGAAATTTAATACCGGCATTAGTGATGATGAATTTAAATTTACGCCACCAAAAGATGCAAAGTCACTAAAAGATACGGCAACTATTGAAGAATATAAAATGCCAAAAGAAATGACAATTGAAGAGGCACAAAAGGAAATTGAATTTAAAATATTAGTCCCTAAATATACTGCAGGTTATGGGTTTAAGTCTGCAATAGTGAATAATCAAACAACAGATAAAATCGTAATACTTCAGTACTTAAAAGATTCAAAACCATTAATGATTGTGGAATTAAAAAAGGAAAATAAAACAGAAATTCCAAACGCTGAGAAAGTAAAAATAGCAGGTATTGAAGGAGAATATATTGAATCCATTGGAAGCAAAATGCTCGCTTTTAATAAAGATGGTATAAGAGTTATGATAATGGGCCAGATCGATAAGGATGAATTGATAAAAATAGCAGAATCAATGATTGAAAATTAAATTTTTAATTTTTTGAAATAATCCTTTTTTAAATTCTCTTTTAATGATAGATACAAAAGCGGAATCCAAAACATCAACGAGATTATGTTAAAGATTATTATTGGGTAGTCGTTTTTCGAAATTCCATAAACAAGCCACAACGATAGTCCCAATGTAAATGTACTTACAAAATAAGGCGAAATTCCATCCATATTTTTTGTTTTTAACGATTTAATAAGTTGAGGAAGGGTTGCAAAGGTTGTTAGTGCCCCAGCGATATATCCAATCATATCGAACTCCAATGACATAAAACCATCTCGTTTTTTAATACTTATTATTTATATTATGGTCGTTTTCGTTATAAATAATAAGTCCTTTTACGATTTTATATCTCCGCGAGCTCTGCTCACTTATTTTAATAAATCGAGTGTTAAACATTCGCAGAACTATTATAATAGCGATTAACAAAATTATGACATAAAAATGTTTTATTTAAATTTTATACTTAATTTTCCTATTTTTTAAAAATTGTTTACTAATAACTAAAATAAATTCTGAAAACAGCTATATTTACGTGTTTTGAAGTAATGTACTTATTTTTAATTTTTCTTTTTTATAATTGTGGTTATTTTATTATCTTTTATAATTTGCACGGCTAAAAGAAGCCGGTTTCCGTTTTCCGTAATAAATTATTTATATAGGATATAGGAAGATGCATTCCTATTATTAATCCAAAGAAGTTGTATTGTTAAAGAAATAGCGGTGAAACAATGAACGGAATCGATGTGTTTTTCTTTTTATGGGCAGCATCATTAATATTCTTCATGAAAGCAGGGTTTATAGCGTTAGAAATAGGTCAGTTCAGCCATAAAAATGCAGCTTACCACTGTGTTTTAAAGTTGGTAGACTTGGCTGCAGTATTTATCGGTTATTTGGCAGTTGGTTATGGTATTGCATATGGGTTTGAATACATAACACCATTGGTATTTGGAGGCTTTGATGCTGAGTTAGGGGCATGGTTCATGAAAATGGCAATGTTTGCTGCTGCAGCAGTAACCATTATCACAGGAGGAGTTGCAGAGAGAATAAAAATCCTTCCATACTTCATCGGAGCTCTACTTGTTGGTGGGGTATTGTACCCAGTAGTTGAACATTTAGTTTGGGGCGGAGGATTTGATGCATTGGGTATAGCATTCCATGATTATGCAGGAAGTGGGGCAGTTCACTTGTTTGGTGGTTTAGTAGGTTTAATGGCAGCATGGGCATTGGGACCAAGACTTAGGAAGTATATAAACGGCATACCGCAGGCCCTTCCAGGACACAACATACCATTGGCAGTTTTAGGGGCATTTATTTTGGCATTTGGATGGTATGGATTCAACATTGGAAGTGCTGCAGGTATTGGAGATGGTTTAGAATTAACAATGGTGGCAGTGGCAACAACAATGTCACTTGCTGGTGGTATTCTTGGTGGAGCTCTAAGTTCAAAGAACGACCCACTCTATACAGCAAACGGTATGTGTGCAGGGCTTGTGGCAGTATGTAGTGGTGTTGATATATTCACACCAATAGGAGCTCTGATAGTTGGATTGATTGCCGGATTACAGCAGCCATTTACATTTAGATTCATAGAAGAAAAATTGAAAATAGATGATGTATGTGCTATCGGCCCTGTTCACGCCATGAGCGGTTTAATAGGAGTAATCTGTGCAGGAATTCCATTCTTATTAAGGGATCCTTCAGCAACATCACTTGCTGGACAGGTTTTAGGTGCCGCAGCCATAGGTTTAGTCGCAATCGTTGGTGGGGCAATTATTTACAAAGGATTGGATGTAACCATTGGGTTAAGAGTTTCTGAAGATGCGGAAAAAGAAGGATTGGATGAAGGGGTTCTTCGTGTAAGTGCATATACTAAAGAATAAGTATATTATTCCTTATTTTTTAAATTTCTAGATTTTTTCTAATGATTTTTCTAGCTAAGGAATACGGTTCTTTTTAGTTGGAATAACAGAATGATTAACTTTCAATAATAATGTATTTATGTCTGTGTTGGGAATTATTATATGTAATTTATATGGTGATAGCATGAAAAAAGTAGAAGCCATAATAAGGCCAGAGAGATTGGATATTGTTAAAAATGCATTATCAGATGCTGGTTATGTTGGAATGACTGTTAGCGAGGTTAAAGGAAGGGGTATTCAAGGAGGAATTGTAGAAAGATACAGAGGAAGGGAGTACATAGTCGACCTACTTCCAAAGATAAAGATTGAAATGGCAGTCAATGATGAGGATGTGGAAAAAGTAATAGATATAATCTGTGAAAATGCCAAGACTGGAGAATTTGGGGATGGAAAAATATTTGTTATACCTATCGAAGAAGTTGTTAGAGTAAGAACCGGTGAAAGAGGCAACGATGCTATTTAAACAACCAATTTTTTTATTTTTTTAAATTTTCAGTTTTTAATGAGTTTATTCCTAATAATTTTTATAATTTATTAATTTAAATCCTTAGATTTTCTGATTTTCGAAAAATATATATACGTTATGTACATTCTATTATATATAGGAATAGGAATTCCTATTCCTACTCTACTAGTTATGATGATGGTGATAACATGAAAAAAGTAGAAGCCATAATAAGGCCAGAGAGATTAGATATTGTTAAAAATTCCCTAACTGATGCTGGTTATGTGGGAATGACCGTTAGTGAAGTTAAAGGAAGAGGTATCCAAGGGGGAATTGTAGAAAGATACAGAGGAAGAGAATACACAGTTGATCTACTTCCAAAAATAAAAATTGAACTTGTAGTTAAGGAAGAAGATGTGGAAAAAATAATAGACATAATCTGTGAAAATGCCAAAACTGGAAACCAAGGGGATGGGAAAGTGTTTATCATACCTGTTGAAGAGGTTGTAAGGGTAAGAACCAAAGAAAGAGGAAGAGGGGCAATTTAAAAAAATAAAACGGTGATTAATAATGACTGCAGCAGAATTAAATTCAATAGCAGATGCATTAACAAGTTTAGTAACTGCGGGCGATGTATTCTTCCTTGTTGTCATGGGAGTCCTCGTTTTCATGATGCAATGGGGCTTTGCAATGCTCGAAGGAGGACAGGTTAGGAAGAAAAATGTTAACAATGTTATGATGAAAAACATGGTTGATTGGTTGATTGGCTGTGTTTCATGGTTATTTATTGGTGGTGTTTTAGCAGTTTCAATAAATCCTGCTGATTTCATAAGTTGGTGGAGTAAAATATTTAGTGCAACACCGTTCCTAGTAGATAATGGTATTGAATTAGCAAACTGGTTCTTTGGACTGGTATTCGCAGCAACAGCAGCTACAATAGTTTCAGGAGGTGTTGCAGAGAGAATAAAATTCGGTGCATATGTGTTAATATCCATTGTAATAACAGCGTTATTATATCCTTTCTTCGTATACTTGGGTCCATGGGGTGCAGGTATCGTTTCATGGCATGATTACGCTGGAAGTTTAATAGTTCATGCCCTTGGTGGATTCTTAGCACTAGGAGCTATTGCAGCATTGGGTCCAAGGGTTGGAAGATTTATGAATGGTAAATCAGTACCAATTTTAGGGCACAACATACCAATGGCAGTATTTGGGGCATTGGCTCTAGCAATTGGATGGTACGGATTCAACGTAGGTAGTTCACTGGCGTTAGGGGATGTTTCAGGCCTTGTATGTGCTACAACAACACTTGCTATGGCAGGTGGAGGTATTGGGGCATTGTTAATGTCTAAAAAAGATGTATTATTTACTGCCAACGGTTTAGTTGCCGGGCTTGTTGCCATCTGTGCAGGTACAGATATAGTTAGCCCAGTAGGAGCTCTTATTATAGGTATCATAGCAGGAGCTCAGGTTCCTATAGTTTATAGATTATTAGAAAAAATGAAACTCGACGATGTCTGTGGGGTGGTGCCTGTCCATGGAACCGCAGGTGTTACTGGTGCAATATTGGCAGGTATTTTCGGAATGACCGCGTTTGGTGGAACAGGAGATGTAAGTCTTATGGAACAGATAATAGCATCAGTATTTGTTATTGTCTACGGAACAAGTCTAGGATATGTGTTAGGTAAGGTAGTAGGAATATTCACCGGCGGTCTTAGAGTATCCGAAGAGGATGAGAAAATTGGGCTCGATTTGGCAGAACACAAACTCTCAGCATACCCTGAGGAAGAAAGAGTTTAAATACCCTTTATAATTACTTAATTATTTTTTCTTTTCCATTTTTTTAATTTAAAGGAAATTTATGCCATTTGAATTATTTATTTAATTATGAGGTATATATTGGACCCGTTTTTAATTTTATAATATATGTTATAGTATATTGTATCGTCTTTTAGGTATTTAGGGGATATAATGTCCAGTTTTAGTAAAAGATGCTACAATCTCGTTAAAAAGATTCCAAGAGGATATGTAACCACATATAAAGAGATTGCGGAGATATTGGGAACTAAAGGATATAGGGCAGTTGGAATGGTATTAAATAAGAATCCAAGTATTCCAGAAATCCCATGTCACAGAGTTGTTAAATCAAATGGTGAAGTTGGAGGATATGCCAAAGGAATAGAAAAGAAAATAGAGCTCTTAGAGAGCGAAGGAATACCAATTAAAGATAAAAAAATAATTAATTTTGAAAAATATTTTTTTAGATTTGATAGATCTAAAACCAAAACCTAATGAATTTATATTTTTAAACATATATTTTTTAGTTGTATATTTGGTGATACTATGGTTTTTGGATTATTTAAATCAAAGAAAAAATCTATCGATGATTTTTTAAAAAATAATGAAAATAATGTTCTAAAATTGGAACTAAATAAACCGCTGGACTGTATATGTGATTTTACGTATGATTTTGTTTGGCAAAGTAATTTTGACTACAACCAAGAAGTTGTAGATGGCGTAACTTATAAAGGTTTAGTTGAGCATTTAAAAAACAAAGGAATAGTGTATATCAAGGGAAATATTGGCCATAGATTTTGCAGCTCTATGGGGGCAGATTTAAAATATTTTGGGGGAGATGGTGGAAAACTCAATGTTGGAATAGTAATTGTTGATGGAGATATTGATACAAGGTTTGGAATAAGCATGGTTTCAGGAACTGTCTATGTAAATGAGAAAAACAAGGTAAAAGAACCAATGGGAAATGTTATTGAAGTTGAAAGCGATATAAAAGGCTATAAAAAATTTGTATCCATTACCGAATTTGTTGAAGGAAGATATAGCCAGGAAAAGCTCTTAAAACCAAATAAATTTAACAAAAGTGATTATAAATTAGTTTTAAATGATAAAATTGTCAGGGACACAGTCGGAGCTCGGTTGGAAAAAGATGCAACAATAGAAATAAATGGAAATACGGATTTAAGCACAGGAATACTGATGAAAAAAGGAACAATTGTTGTAAATGGGGACGCAGGGAAAAATACTGGAGCAGTTTTAAACGGCGGGACTGTTGTAATAAATGGAAATACTGGAGACTTTACAGCATTCGAAATGAAAAAAGGAATTATAATTGTTGATGGAGATGCAGGGAAGTTTTTAGGTGCAAGGAGGAAAGGAGGAATAATTTATGCAAGGGAAGGTTCACCAACACCGCCAACTAAAAAGTATCCATTGGATGGTAAAGATAAAGAGTTTTTAAACAGTTTTGGTTTTGTGGGAGAATTTTATAAGTTTAAATAAATGTTGGAATTTTATTCCCCCTTATCTATTTTCGCCCAATTACATATTTGAATTGATAAATTAATTTTGGAAGTAAAAAGTAATCTCTTGTAGGGTTAAACTGCCCCATTTTAGAAAAAAATACACTAAAAATAGTACATTATTTATATTTCGATTATAACGTCTTGTAAAGTTATACAACTAAAATAATAAGCCTCGGGCGGGGTTTGAACCCGCGACCTTCTGCTTACCAAGCAGACGCTCTACCAGGCTGAGCCACCGAGGCGCTTCTATACTTAAATTTGTAAACAGATATATATAGTTTTCGGCGAAAAGTTTATATATTAGAACGGTAGTATTAGAGTGTGGTAAAACCTGTGATTGAAGCCCGGTGGTGTAGCGGCCAATCATCCGAGGCTTTGGACCTTGGGACTGCGGTTCGAATCCGCACCGGGCTACCATTTTTATTTTAGGCATGTTAATCCATAAATTTAAATAAATGATTAATTAGTTTAATTATTTAATTATTAAATTAATGGTGAGTTTTGTGAATATTGCAATAGTTTCCGAAGGAAAATACGGGAATAGGGCCTATGAGGTCATAGGTAAAAAATACAACTGTGATTTTATTAAAATTAAATATTCTGGAGAATTCGAAGATATTGAAATCGATAAAAATCAACTAAAAGAACTTGAAAAATACGATTTATTTATAACCTACACCATTAATCCAGATTTGACATATGAACTTGTATATCAAATCAGCAAAATAAATAAAAATGCCTTTGTTATCGTTGGAGCATGGAATGGGGAAGGGTTTAAAAATCAATTGGAGAGTTTTGGCAATGCTTTTTGCCCAGATTTAATGTGTGAGATTGATGAAGAAGTTTTAAAGGATTATGTTGAAAAATATCCTCAATTTAAGGAGTTCTTGAAATATTTCGGAAGGCCGAAGGTTAAAATTTATTTAGAAGATAACAAAATTAAGGATATTGAAGTGTTAAGTGAGAGCCCTTGTGGTTCAACCTCTGAAACTTTAAAGGAATTTGTTGGAAAGGAATTTAATGAAAATACCTTAACTGATATTGGTTTGAGGGTTCAGCACTTTTGTAGGGCTGGAAAGTTAAGGGTTTTCGTTGAAAAGGAGTGTAAAAAAACTAAGGCAGGGAAAATTCTGGTGGACGCAGTTAAGAAAGGTTTAGTACAATAAAATCATTCAACAATTTCAAAATCCACATTATGCCCAAATAAAAACAACAAAAAACTTGCAGGAATCTCGGAGCTCCGGTGGTCATAAATTTCATTTTTTATTCTTAAAGAATCAATTTTTTGATTTATTTTAACAGTATAGAATTTTTTATTTAATTTAGAAAATACTGCATGATCAAGAGGATCAAAATGTTCCAAGGAGTTATATTTTATTTCTTTAACTATAAATCCTGTATAGCCATGCAATGAGCCTATAACCCTCAGTAGTCTTATATCGTCGTCCATAACTTTTTCATCTAATTCAAGCCTATTTTTCGTTTCTTCGATAATGGATAGGATTTTTTCCTTATTTTTTCTTTTGTCAATTATACTCTTCCAGTTTGATGTTTTTTCAAACTGTCTTATACCTATTTTATTTTTTTCAAAATGTTTTAAAAATCTTCTCTTCCATCCGCTACCTACATAGTTTAAATTTAAATTCTTGCCAAGTATGTACTCTATAAAAAATCTTCTTTGGGGTTTGTCCCATTTTTCTATTCTTTCCCTTAATTCTAAATCCTGTGGTTTTATATAAATGTGGTATCCCCTATTTCCACTAAATACTATTTTTATGTCTTTATCGGATAGTCCAAAATCTGGAAAAAGGAACTCTTCTGCCAGTATATGGACTTGATTTTTTGCCACATCTAAACATTCCTCACATATCCACTCATCGTCATGGTCGCATCCTTCAGTTTTATGGACATCTATATCAAAAGCCACTTCTCTCCTAAATATTTTCTTTTTAGCAGCTCCCCCTGGTGAATTGGGGTATTCCATATATGAAAGTGATTTATATAGATGAAATGGAGCATTTTTTAGAACCCATTTAAGATATTCTACTTCTGTTTCAAAGGATAGGTTTCTATTATCTACCTTCTTTGTATATCCGTATCCAATTTCCTTGTGGGGAATATCATCAGGGATTTCAAGCCACTTTCTTTTAATAGAGTAAATATAGTATTGTTTATACAGGTTTTTTATTTCATCCATTATTATGTTTCCATAGGGGTTTGTGTCTGTGTAGTGTTCAACTACCATAATTCCACTACATTGGTTTGTTGTTTGTTAAATTAATTAAAATAAATCTCTTTTAACAGGAGGTAAATTCTTAAATAAAAAAGAACGTACTATGCTATTGATTTAAAATATTTTTTATTTGTTGTTAGTAGATATATTTCTTACTAATAATTAAATTTTTGCAATGTAATCCAAAGGCAAATAATATGATAATAATTATGCAGTATGATGGTTTAAAGGTGGAACTGTGATTTTAGGCATTGATATCGGAGGAGCAAACACAAAAATTACTGAAATAGATGATAATGGTGATTTTAAAGTTCATCACATGTATTTTCCAATGTGGAGAAACAGTAATAAGTTAGCAGAAGTTTTAAAAACATATGGCAAAGGTGGTGAGGATATAGCCCTTGTAATGACTGCAGAACTTGCAGATGCATATGAAACCAAAAAGCAAGGTGTAGATGAAATTTTAAAAGCTGTTGAAGATGCGTTTGATGGAGATATTTACGTTTTTGATGTTGATGGGAACTTTTTAACAACTGAAGAATCCAGAGAAAACTATTTAAAAGTTTCAGCTTCAAACTGGCGCGCAACTGCTGAATTCGTCTCTAAAAATATATCAAACAACTGTATTCTTGTGGACATGGGTTCAACAACTACGGATATAATTCCAATTAAAGACGGGAGAGCTCTGGCAACTAAGACTGATTTAGACAGACTTATGAACAACGAACTGGTTTATGTTGGTACTTTAAGAACTCCACTTTCGTTCCTATCCAATAAGGTTTCATTTAGGGAAAAAGAAACAAATGTTTCTTCAGAATATTTTGCAATAACTGCAGACATTTCGGTGGTTTTAGATAAAATAAAACCTGAACAATACACCTGTGATACACCGGATGGAAAATCAACAGATAAAAAAAGCTGTATGGTTAGACTGTCCAGGGTTCTATGCGGGGATTTAGAAATGATGAATGAAGAGGAAGTTTTAACAATTGCTGATCAATTTTATAACAAACTGACGAATCTTATAAAACAGAACGTCGATAAAGTTGCAGAAAAATATGATTTAACTAATGCCACCGTAGTTGTTACAGGACTTGGAGAGGAAATATTAAAAGATGCTTTAAAGGATTATAACATAGTATCAATTAAGGAAAAGTATGGAGAGGATGTCTCTTTAGCTACTCCAAGCTTTGCAGTTGGTATGCTGTTGAAGAGCGAACTTAATTCCGGGAAATAATAAAAAAATGGATAATTAACCAACACATTTTTAAACTAAATGTTTAGTACAACACGATAATAAAGTTTATAATATGTTAGGGGTATTTACTTGAATATAATTGATGCATATATTATGATATTAATCCAATCATAATGGTGAAAACATGGAAAAAGAAAAAATAGCAGTTTTAGCATACAGTGGTGGGCTTGATACAAGCTGTTGTTTGAAGTTATTAGAAGATGAGTACGATTATAAGGTAGTTTCAGTTTGCGTTGATGTTGGACAGCCAGAGGAAGAATTAAAGGAACCAGAAGAAAAGGCTAAGAAATTTGGGGTTTTAGAACATTACACAATTGATGCAAAAGAAGAATTTGCAAAGGATTATGTGTTTAGGGCCATTAAGGCAAATGCACTTTATGAAGGTTATCCACTTTCCACAAGTTTGGCAAGACCTTTAATTGCATTAAAGATTGTGGAGTTGGCAAAAAAACTAAATGCAGAGGCAATAGCACACGGATGTACTGGAAAGGGTAATGATCAATTTAGGTTTGAAACAATAATGAGAGCAAAAGCCCCGGATATTAAGGTAATAGCTCCAATTAGGGATTTAAACTTAACAAGAAACGAAGAAATTGAATATGCAAAAAAGAAAGGAATCCCAATCCCAACAGAGAGTAAATCATTCAGTATTGATGAAAACCTTTGGGGAAGAAGTATTGAAGGCGGGATTTTAGAAGATCCAATGACAGAAACTCCTGAAGAAGCATTTGCATGGACCGTAAGTCCGAAAGAAGCAAAAGATGAAGAAGAAGTTGTTGAAGTAGAGTTTGAAAATGGTGTTCCAATTGCAATAAATGGGGAAAAATTAGATCCTGTAAGTTTGATTAAAAAGGCAAATGAAATAGCAGGAAGAAACAGCGTAGGTAGAATTGATATAATCGAAGATAGAATCTTAGGATTAAAATCAAGAGAAAACTACGAATGTCCTGGAGCTGTTTTATTAATAACTGCACATAAAGCTCTTGAACAACTTGTACTTACAAGGGAAGAAATTAAATTTAAAGAAATTGTTGATGCAATGTATGGGGATTTAATCTACAAAGGATTATGGCATGAACCATTAAGAGAAGACTTAGATGCCTTTATAGACAAAACACAGGAAAGAGTAGCTGGAAAAGTTAGATTGAAGTTGTACAAAGGTTCAATTAGAGTCATAGGAAGAGAAAGTCCTTATGCACTATACAGTCAAGAGCTCGTATCATTTGAAGATAAAGAAATGGATCAAAGAGAAATTGTTGGAATGGTTAAATTCCATGGGTTACAGGCAGCACTTTATGAGCAGGTTAAGAACAAAAAATAATACAGATAATACAAAATTTTTTTTCTTTTACAAAATACGTGTGTAGATATGCTTTCTTTTTGGGCCAATTGTCATTTCTTTTTTAATTTTTAATTACTGGGGGGAGATTATGGGTATTTTTAATTCAAAACAAAAGGTTTTAAAATATGATCGGGAAAGGGTTATTAAAATAAGTAATGAATTATTTCCAGATGAATTATGTGAAAGATGTGGACGATGCTGTATTGTTCATGTTTTTAATTCCGGAGACTCTGAAAAGCCCCAAATAATTTACTGCACACATTTGGATAAGGAAACTAAACTTTGCAAAATATACAAAGATAGATTTAAAAAAGAAGACGAATGTCTTACAGTCATGGAGGCCATAATGGTTAGTGCACTACCTAAGGACTGTCCTTATGTTAAGAATCTTAAAAACTACGAGGAACCCAAATTTTACAACATAGTACGAAATTTAGATATGTGGTAAATATTTTCTATTTTTCGAATTGCATATAACTAAAAATAGCTACAAAAATCGTGTATATGTATATGCACTATAAAAAAGCAATAGAAATGATTCCGATTATAAAATTAAAATTTTAATACCTTTAATATTTCTGGAGCTCTCAAATACGTGTTTTGAAAATGCCAATAGCATTTCACTATATACCTATATATTCAAGACCTTACAAAAAAATCGTTAACTTAAGAATTTAGGAACATTTATAAAATAAATAATGAGAGAATAGAGAATAATTATATTCTTTCAGCAAATGCAAATTTTTCTTTTACTGAAGTAACTTTAATGTTTATTGTTTCACCCTTGGTAGCGTTAGGGACGAATATAACAAATCCATCGAGTCTAGCTATTCCGTCTCCCCCCCTACCGACATCTTCAACAGTTACTTGGTATTCTTTCCCTTGTTCTACAGGGATATTTCTTCTTGTATTTCTTTCAGTTCTTCCAAATGTATTCATAGTTATTCACCTAGTATTAGAGAAGTTGCACCATATTTTGATGCTCATAAATAGTTGTATTCTAAGTATATAAACATATCTATTGTTCATTTTTTAAGAACTAAGTATAAATATTCGTTTCGTTTTTAATATAATGAATGTTAAAAGGAGGATTATGATGATAAGAGAAGTATTTTCATCCATCATGGGTGAAGGAAAATTCATAGGTAGAAGATTCATATTTGTTAGGTTTAAAGGTTGTCCTTTAGATTGTGTATACTGTGATGAAGCCAAAAAAGTAGAGGGAATATGTGAGGTAGAGAATGTACCTGGAACCGGAAATTTTGAAGAGTGTCCAAACATAAATGAGGAGTTAATAAATGTTATAAATAGGTTAAAAACCCCTGATTTGTTTGCCGTGTCATTCACTGGGGGGGAACCTTTACTTTATTCAGATGTAATAAAAGAATACTCTGAGCTCCTACATGATTTGGGTTATAAAACATTCTTAGAAAGTAACGGCATGTATCCAGACAAGGTAAATTTTTTTGATTATGGTTCGATTGATATAAAACTCCCCGAACATTTTAAAAGTAAAGACGTAAATCAGTGGAGAGATTTATATAAAAATGAGCTTAAAACAATAGAGAAACTCCACAACATGGGTTCTGATGTTTATGCAAAAATAGTTGTTATGGAAAAAACTCCAGAAAGCCTAGTTGAAGATATAGCAAAAGATTTATCTGATATAGGGGACATAACATTATGTATTCAGCCATTAACTCCTTACGGGACTGCCAAGGATGTTCCTTCACAAGAAAAAATATTTAATATAATGTCTCTCTGTGGAAAGTATGTGGATGTGATGTGTACACCCCAAATCCATAAAATAATGGGGATATTATAGTCGTATGACAAAATATGGTATCGATTAGTCAAACAATCATAATAAGACTTAATCATAGTTTATCAAAATATAAAAATACTAGGAATGTATATTATTATGCTAAGATGGTGATAGTATGAAGAAAGAGCTCATATTGAAAGTCCTCAAATTAAGGGATATGGGTTTTAGGGCAGGAGACATTGCGGATGAATTGAATGTTTCAGTAGATACTGCTCTTTACTTGGTTCTAAATGGGGAAAAGCTTTTAAAAGAATCTGAAAAACTCAAAGAAGAACATAAAGAAATAGATACATTTGTTGAATGGGACAATGTCAGAGCTTCATCAAGACGACTAAAAAATATATCCCAAATAATGTGCGATATGTTAAAAGATACTGAGTTTGACGGTATAGTAGGAATTTCTTCAGGAGGTATTCCTCTGGCCACTTTAATGTCTGATGAGATGGGAAAATATTTTGCAATATATGTGCCTAAAAAGCATATTCACACTGAACAAGAGAAAAGTACCGGGTTTATAGGTCAAAATTTCTCGAGCATTGAAAATAAAGATGTTGTTATTGTAGACGATGTTATAACTTCAGGTAACACTGTAAGGGAGACCGTAAAACATTTAAAGGGAATTGCAAACCCAAAAAAAGTTATAGTAATGGTTGATAAAAGTGGCATAAATGAAGTTGAAGGAGTTCCTGTAATCCCGCTATTTAGAATAGGTGTCGTTGAAATAAACAAATAACTAATTACAGTGGATTTAAGATGAAGATTATCGTTATATCACCCTTAATTCAAGGAATAATCTTAATTTTTTAATTTTAGCATATATTCAATAAATTATATAAATAACTTTTTTCATATTATAATAACTCACGTCAGGAGGATTATCATGTGCGGAATTATCGGTTTTATGAGTAGGACAAAGAGAATGATAAGTGGAGAGAAAATAGCCATAGCTCTAGATAGTTTAAAAGAAAGGGGCAACGGGCAAGGTTCTGGATATGTAGGATATGGTATTTACCCAAAATATGCTGATAAGTATGCCATACATGTTTTCTTGGATAATACAAGAGATTATGATAAAATAAGAGAAAAAGTTCAGGATACACTTCAGTTATATGGTTATGTACTTAAGGATGAAGAGATCCCTACAGAAGAGGGGATTATAAATAAAGATTACATCTCCTGGAGATTCTTCTATGAATTTGATGAAAAATACAGAAACTCCGAAGAAGACAAGATGGTAGACATAGTAATGGATATCAACGATAAAATCGACGGAGCATTTGTATTTTCAAGTGGTAAAAACTTAGGTGTATTTAAAGCTGCAGCATGGCCTAATGAAGTTGCAGAGTACTTTAAAATTGATAAATATAAAGGATACATGTGGTTATCCCATGCAAGATACCCAACAAATACCAGAGGATGGTGGGGAGGAGCTCACCCATTCAACTTACTCAACTGGTCGGTTGTTCATAACGGAGAAATCACAAGCTACGGAACAAATAAAAGATATGTTGAAAGTTTTGGCTACAAGTGTAAGTTGTTAACAGATACTGAGGTTGTAGCTTATCTCTTTGACTTGTTGGTAAGAAAACATAAAGTTCCAGTTGAATATGCTGTAAGTGCACTTGCTCCTAGATTCTGGGATGAAATAGACAACCTGCCTGAAGAAGAAAGAAAAATCCATGAAGCAATCAGAATGACCTACGGAAGCGCAATGATGAACGGTCCATTTGGAATTATAGTGGGAACCCATGAAGGAATGGTTTTCATGAATGGAGATGTTGAACAAGGTAATGCAATGCTTGGTTTAACAGATAGAATAAAACTTAGACCACTTATAGCAGCTGAAAAGGATGATTTAGTATTTGTTTCAAGTGAAGAAGCTGCCATAAGAAAGATATGCCCTGAATTGGATAGGGTATGGATGCCTGATGCAGGAAGAATGGTTATTGCGAGAATAGAAAAATAATAGACGAAAACTGAAGTTTTCGTTGCTCGCTTACTTCGTAAGCGAATTCATAATTCATTTCTGGATGATGCAGTAAGATCTTAAGGTTTTTACCTTTTTTAATTTACAATTTTACAAATTTAAGGGAGTGAAAATATGATACCTTCAACAGTTCCTCCAAAGTACAAGGTAGTGGTGGATTCTGATAGATGTATGTTGTGTGAGAGATGTGTAACTGAGTGTTCTTGGGGAGTATATAGAAGACAGGGAAATAAGATAATAGCCTATTCAAATAGATGTGGTGCCTGTCAAAGATGTGTTTCAATGTGTCCAAGGGATGCAATAACTATTGAAGAAAAAAGAGTTAGCTGGAGAAGCCATCCATTATGGACCGCTGAAGCCAGAGAAGATATTATAAACCAGGCAAGAACCGGATGTATATTATTGAGTGGTATGGGTAACGCCAAAGAATTCCCTATATACTTCGACAATATAGTTTTAGATGCTTGCCAGGTTACAAACCCTTCAATTGACCCATTAAGGGAACCTATGGAACTAAGAACATACATAGGTAAAAAACCTAAAAAATTGGATTTTGATTTTGTAGAAGAGGAAATAGATGGTAAAAAAGTTAAAAAGGCCAAATTAAAAACAAAAATATCACCAAATTTAAAGTTAAAGACTCCAATTATGATTGCACACATGTCATACGGTGCGTTATCCTTAAACTCACATAAGGCCATGGCTAGAGCTGTTAAAGAATGTGGAACCTTTATGGGTACTGGTGAAGGAGGATTGCATAGAGATCTCTACCCATATGCAGATAGTGTAATTACCCAGGTTGCAAGTGGTAGGTTTGGAGTAAATGAGGAGTATCTGTCAAAAGGAGCTGCGATTGAAATTAAAATAGGTCAAGGTGCAAAGCCAGGTATCGGTGGACACTTGCCAGGGGAAAAGGTTTCAGCAGAAGTTTCAATGACAAGGATGATTCCAGAAGGCTCTGACGCGATTTCTCCAGCACCTCATCACGATATATATTCAATTGAAGATCTTGCCCAATTAGTCAGAAGTTTAAAAGAAGCTACAAGATGGAAGATTCCAGTATTTGTTAAAATTTCCGCAGTTCATAACGTGGCAGCTATTGCAAACGGTATTGCAACATCAGATGCAGATGCTGTTGTTATAGATGGATTTAAAGGAGGTACCGGAGCTGCACCTAAGGTATTTAGGGACAATGTAGGTATTCCAATTGAAATGGCTATTGCTGCAGTTGATGATAGATTGAGGGAAGAAGGAGTAAGAAATGAAATAAGTATTATCGCAAGTGGTGGAATTAGGAACTCTGCAGATGTATTTAAATCTATAGCACTTGGAGCAGATGCGGTCTATATAGGTACTGCAGTAATGGTTGCAATGGGCTGTAGAGTATGTGGAAGATGCTACACAGGACAGTGTTCATGGGGTATTGCAACTCAAAAGCCAGAACTGGTCAGTAGGTTGGATGTGGATGAAGCAGCCAAGAGAGTGGCAAACTTAATACATGCATGGACCCATGAAATTAAAGAATTACTTGGTGCTGCAGGAATAAACTCAATTGAAAGTTTAAGAGGAAATAGAGATAGATTAAGAGGCGTAGGGTTAAATGAGGTAGAATTGAAGACATTAGGAATAAAGCCTGCAGGGATGTAATGGCCATAGGTGAAAACATGAGCAAAAGGGAAGCTATAATTGATGCCATAGACATGGATTATAGGGAGTTAAACGAAAAAATACATGAAATTTTGAATGAAAATCCGAATTTGGAAAAGATAGTATTGAAAAACGTATTGGGACAAAGATTTATAGGTAATGGAGTTCAAAGAAAGGATTTAACAATTGAGATTCATGGAATTCCTGGTGGAGACTTAGGAATGTTTATGAATGGTCCAAGAATTGTAGTTTATGGAAATGCCGACCATGCGCCTGGAAATACCTTAGATGATGGTGTTATTGTTATCCACGGTAGTGGTGGAGATGTTACCGGCCACTCTATGAGAGGAGGAAAGGTATTTGTTAGAGATAATGTAGGTTATAGAAGCGGTATTCACATGAAGGAATACAAAGATAAATTTCCAGTCTTAGTTATTGGTGGCGAGGCTAAGGACTTTTTAGGAGAGTACATGGCTGGAGGAATAATTATAGCTTTGAATATTGATAATGAAGGAAATGATTTAGGTAAAATTCCAGGAAGAATGATTGGTACCGGAATTCATGGTGGAGCCATCTATATAAGGGGAGAAGTTGAAAAATCCCAGCTTGGAGTGGCAGCAGATATTAAGGAATTTACAGAAGAAGATAGGGATAAAATAAGACCACATATTGAGGAATTCTGTAAGGAGTTTGGATTAAGTGATGAAATTAAGGAAAAGTTAATTAATTCAGACTATACAAAAATAGCTCCAATATCAAAGAGACCATTTGGAAAATTATATACTCCTGATTTAAGGTAAATAAGGTAAGTAAGTATGCCTTTGGATCCAACCCAAGCCTTTTTAAAAGGCTGGATGCCAAATATATCTCTTCATGAAGTTAAGAAGTATTCTATTGGGGATCATTGAGCGAAGCGAGATGAGCTCTATGAAAACCACTGGGTTTTCATTTAATCCAACACCTCTCGACGAAACCAA
Organism: Methanothermococcus thermolithotrophicus DSM 2095; assembly: GCF_000376965.1. NCBI lineage: Archaea > Methanobacteriati > Methanobacteriota > Methanococci > Methanococcales > Methanococcaceae > Methanothermococcus > Methanothermococcus thermolithotrophicus. Next base: position 30,237 of record NZ_AQXV01000040.1, read on the forward strand.
AGGTTTTCGTGAGTCTCTACAAAAATTCGAAGAATTTTTGTGAGTCAGCAAATCTTCGATTTGCTTCGACTTAACGAAAACCTTTCAGGTTTAGTTGAATAATCGTAGATTATTCAATTTCCCCGCAACTATGTTGCGGTGGATCGTAAGTCAGCGAATCCTTTGGATTCGCTTCGACGATAAATTGAAGATTTGTCTCGATTTTTAAAGGGGTTGGAAATAAAGGTGCTGGATTTAATTATCTTTTTTAAATGAATAGAAGGTGGAATTATGAAGTCATACTTGAATTTAAAGGAAGAAGTTTGGGATAAGAACATCTGTTCTGGATGCGGAGCTTGTGTTGCAGTCTGTCCTACAGAAAATATTTATTTCAAAGAACAAAGCCCTGTAAAATTTGTATGTGATGAGTGTGCATGTATAATTGCTCCTACCCAAAATGGAGAACACCCGATATCTGCGGAATTCTGTAAAGTTACCCTTTATGATGTCCCATGTGGGGCCTGTTATGATGCATGTCCAAGAACCTCTGAAGGAAAATTGTCTCAAATTGAAAATGGGCTGGACAATATAATAAAGGCAGTAAAGGCCAAGTCCAAGCTTAATACAAAGGGAGTCCAAAGCGGTGGAGCAGTTACTGCGATTCTGGCGAATGCATTTGATGAAGGGATTATAGACGGAGCTCTTGTAATGATGGAGGATAAATGGACAATGAAACCTGAGTCCTATTTGGCAACTTCAAAAGAAGATGTTTTAAAATCTGCAGGAAGTAGATACAACTGGAATGCTCCTATATTGGAGGCTTTAAAAGAGGCTGTAATGGATAAAAAATTGAATAAGTTGGCAATTGTGGGAACACCTTGTGTTATTAACGCAGTTTATCAAATGATGTCATCTGATAACGACCTTGTAATTCCATTTAGAAATGCCATAAGGTTTAAAATAAGTCTTTTCTGCTTTGAAACATTCGATTACTCTAAGATGACTGAAAAGCTTAAATCAATAAATGTAGATCCGTGGGAAGTACGTAAAATGGATATTGATAAAGGTAAACTAATCGTCGAGCTCTTAGATGGGACAATCCATAGCTTCCGATTAAATGAAGTAGAAGATGTCGTAAGGTCTGGATGCAATGTATGTACAGATTTCACAGGTATAACTGCTGATATATCAGTTGGAAATGTTGGATCTCCTGAAGGATATTCAACAGTGCTTATAAGAAACAAGTGGGGCAAAGGCCTCTTTGATAGGGCAGTTATAAATGGATATTTAGAAGCTGAAGAAGGAGTTGACATAAAACCAATTGAAAGTTTAGCTGAAAAAAAGGCTAGACGAAAAGATGGTTCTGAAATTTAATATATTTTATAACTTTTATTTTTGTTCAGTCATAATTGGGCCTGAACTTTCTGTTTTACATAGTCAATACCGAGTTCTTTTATAAAATCGTAAATTCTCCCTTTTCCAAATTTTGAATACATTTCAATTAAAATATCGACAACTTCTAAAACTTCATCCTCTGTTTTAACATCTATTAGATGCTTAGCAGCTTTTGGAAACTTCCCGCCTTTACCGCCTATATTTATGGATATTGCCTTATCTACCACATTTATGGCATCGCATAATTTAAGACAGTCTCCCTTTCCAATACAGTTTTCTTTTATAGCTTTATTTTTCCAATCTATTGCATTTATTTCACAAAAATTTTCACATTTTCCACATTCTATGCACTTTTCTTTGTTGATTTCTAATATATATCTGAAGTATATCCCAATATCGCAAAATTGATGATGAGTACAGTTGTTTGGACATCCGCTAACATTTATTTTTAATTTTTTTGGGACCCAAATACCTTCAAATTCATCATGTAGCTTTCTAGCCAGGCTTACAGAATCACCAATTGAGCTATAACATTCGGATCCAATACAGCATACGATTTGTCTAATCCTTGTTCCGGTGGACCCTATTTTAATACCTTCTTTTTCAAGGAGCTCTTCAACTTTTTCAAGATTTTCATATTTTATTTTAAACTCTAAACCCTGCCTTGTAGTTAAATGAACCTTTCCAAAACCATATTTCTTAGCAATTTTTCCGATTGCAATCAGCTGTTCACAACTTAGATAACCTGGCTTTAGGGATAATCTTACCATAAGTCCGTCTTTTTTAGGAATAACTCCCATCTTATAATTGTTCCTACATGCCATTTTTTCACTTTAAAAATTATTGCATTTATATTCTATTACAGGACGTGTGCAAAACTCATGCACACAATAAATAGTATTATATACTATCATGCTCAAGTATAATGTGTGAATAAATTAATCACAGGTGGTATTGATGTACGAATGGAAATTGAATGATATTGTGGATAATGGGATATGTGCTAAATGTGGTACATGTACAGTAGTATGTCCTAATGGTATATTAACTTTTGAGGATAGGCCAAAATTAACTGAAGAATGTCTAAGAAAAGGAAATGGGATGTGCTTTGAGGTCTGTCCAAGAGTCTCATCAGGAAAATATCAAATAAAAATCAGAGAAAAATTTAAAGAAGAATACTACTATGGAAAAGGAGACGTAGAAGGGCAGGACGGGGGAGTTGTAACAACATTCTTAAAGTATCTCTTAAA